>NZ_JAUBVR010000081.1:0-26397 GCF_036705955.1 Microcoleus sp. A6-C6
CTGGCTTTTCGCTCATCTGACTACATTACCATATTTTTCGGCTCTCAATCAACTATTTTTTACCTGAATCCTTACGAAATAAAGATAAAATTCGGCGATTGAAATCGCGTCTACACAAACGATGTCCGCCTCCGCGGACTAAGAAATAAAGATAAAACTCGGCGATTGAAATCGCGTCTACACAAACGATGTCCGCCTCCGCGGACTAAGAAATAAAGGCGAAATTGATTAAATTTTGTCTAATTCGGCGGGTGCGGCAATTTCAATTTCTTCGCAGCGCTGCAACAGCGATTCTATTTCCTGGGCGAGAGAAATTACTTCAGGCCAAGAAGAACCGTTGATTAAATCTTGGGCGTGTGCTAATTTGTTTCTTAATGCTTCTGCTGACTTTAAAAAACGCTCCCCGTAACGTTTGGATTTGAGCCCCAGTCGATCGACTATTTCGGCATTCGTCAGGATTAAATCTCGCTTGTCGCAGAATTGCAGGTAATCTATCAAGTCAATTGCCTCATTTCGCGATCGCCCTAATTGCCACAGGTGTTTTGCTGCTACAATGCGATCGCCCTTCAGCAACTTTTGCCACGAATCTTGGGGAAAGTAGATCCGCACAATCCGCAATAAATTCATTTCCAGCAGCGTCACCAACCCAAACAGCAGCATCCGCACCGGTGCTTTTTGCAAATCGCCGCAGGTGACAATCCCGTTGATGCGGTTGCTTTCCAAGACAAATAATCTCGGTTTTTCTCGCAGCAGCGGCAGCAATTCCATCAACGGAGTCGCGGCGGCGATTAACTGCGATGGGTGGAAGATTTGCTGGTAGTCGCTGCATTTACCTGTCTTTAAGTGCGATCGTTCTATATAGCCACAAACCGTCCCGTTTTCCTCGATCCCTAGCACATCAAAATCGCGCGCCTCCATCCACGATCGCAATTTAGCTGCATCTTCAACCGCCGGGACAGATTTTAGCGGTTCCGCGAGATATTTAACTGTAATACTGTCTTTGAATAAATCCCGCAAATCGGCGGAACTTGATTTTAAATGTTTCATCTCATGCCCAGTAATTTCCTGAGTCGTGCCGCGACAAGAGGACTATTAATATTTTAACTGCAAATAGAGACAGGGGATTGCCGTGTCTCTACAGATTTCAAGATCTTACTTGCTGGCTAATTCGGGGCAGTAATGATTTCCTGCAAGGGTGGTGATAATATCGGCATCCGCGAGAAAACTTTCTTTGACTGTGGGATTTTCGATATTGAGAGCTTGCGCGATCGCCCTTAATTTAACTTCCGGCAGAGAAACTCCTGCTTTAGCTTCTGCACATATCCTTTTCGCTGCGGCAATTTTTTGACCAGGGTTAGTTTGAATTCCTTGCAGTAAAGTGTTCGTTGCGTCTGGAGAGTAGCTTTTTGCTAAGCGTTTGTAGTCTTCGATAAATTTCCCATCGTCTCCTGTCAGCTTAATTCCCGATTCCTGGGGCGCGCACAACTCATTTAAGGTAATCACTTCTCCCGCTGAGTTTACCAGAAAACAGCCTGCGCGTTCTTGGGCGATCGCACTTTTGGCGATCGGGACAAATTGTATAATAACCGCGGACATCAGAGCAGTTAAACGCCAGTAATTTAGCATGGCACTATCCTTTATTTGTAATTGTTAATTGATGCTTCACGGGTTCTTCGGCCCGTGCCACAATAGACATCTCCAAAAACTCTTGTGGAGCAGGCATCTTGCCTGCCATTTTTAAACTAGCATTTCATTGTCTATGGAAGTTTTAATTAACAGTAAACATCCCCCTTGTGTGACGGACGAATGTGTAGAGCCGGGAACAGATCGAATATAATCGCCTTGATAGCAAACTTCCCCTTCTACAATTAAATCTCCTTCTAATACAAGCACTTCTTCCGATCCAGCGTGTCGGTGCAGGGGAAAAGTTACTCCCGGTTCTAGTCGCATCAAGCAGGTAATCTCGCGCTTTTTTTTGTCAATGTAAAGCTTGCCGATCGAGATTCCCGGAACTGAGTAAGGTCTCCATTTGACATCGCGCGATCGCACGATTACAGATGGAGTATTGTTCTCTGTTGGGGAGGTAACAATTGGCTTTGAATTGACTGATTCTGCCGTTAGTGGCAGTTCCGCTATGCGCTGAAATAGGCGGTTTTTCAGGTCGGGGGCGACGGGAACGGCAGGGGCTGTGTAGCCGATCGCAGCAATTGCTGTTTCAAAGGCAGCTAATTCACTTTGTAGTTCTGGAGATGCTTGCAATTTCTCTGCAAGTGCGAGGCGTTCTGACTCATCGAGGATATCGAGAGCTTGAAGGGCTGCAAGGGTATTAAACTCCTCGTCTGGCATCATTTCCATCTGTTCTCCGGCATGATCGATTTTAGATTGTAAATTTTAGATTTGTTTTTGCCATTGCACTAAAGAAAGATGGAAGATTGGAGATGCCATAATTTTAGATTGCTCTTAAACAATTTAAATTTTGTTTTTTAACAACCTAAATTTCTTCGCTCAAATTTTGGCGCAATTTAGAAATTCCCAAGCGAATTCTAGTTTTAACTGTACCTGTTGGGATACCGAGTTTAGTCGCGATTGCCGCGCAAGTCAATCCTTGGTAATAGGCTAGTTCGATCGCAATTCGCTGTTCTGCTGGCAGTTTTTCTAGCGCCGCTGTAACTTGTGCGCTGCGTTCTTCGATCATGGCATCTTCCATCGGTTCTGCAAGGCTCGAAGACGGAATTTTCGCATCTTCCAGACAAGCTTGGGCCGCGCGGACTGTTCGCTGCAACACTCGGAGGCGATCGAGGGAACGACTGCGGGTAAGCATGAACAACCACGTATCCGCTCGACTGCGACTAGGATCGTAAGTTGCTGCTTTTTGCCAAATTTGGGAAAAAACATCGAGTACCACTTCTTCAGCTTCTTCTACCGAACCCAGGATTTTGTAAGCTAGCCCGTAACTTGGACGACCGTAGCGATCGTAAAGTTTAGCTAATGCCGTTTGGTCTTTGTGGGCAATCTGCACTAAAAGTAGCGATGAATCGCTTGACTTTTTGCCTGTCATCTCAGTGTACCTAAAAAATTTTGTTTTGAGTGTGCAGATCCAAAATCAAATATTCGGCGTATATCACTATAGAACATAATTCTAAGTTAATTGGGGATGCAAGCATAAGTATGCCTTGGCGGGCTAATTTCGTCATGCTTTGAATTGTAATTTTCCCGATTGATATTGCATTTTATCACTTCTGCATAATTTTTAATACCCAATCTTGCAGTAGAGATCCAAAATCCCCAAACCTTCGTATACCAATTAGGACTTACACAAAAATTAGTTTTACACGCTATTTAAAGCGCTGTATAGGATGCGCACGGCGCACCCTATACAGCGGTAAGGTGCGGACGGCGCACCCTACATCTAGAAGTCTTGTAAAAATCTCATTAGAAATAGAGGTGCTAACTGTGAATCTCACAAAAAGAATTCGGCGAACCATATTAGCAATTGAAGTAGCTTTAATTGTGGTATTAACTCCCGGAATAATTGCTGCTTCCGACCACGACGACGGCGAAGTCGATATCAAAGGTCGTACTGTCAATTTAACCGACCTGTACGTATATCGAGAAAAAGACCAAAATTCCAGTGCTGCGGACGGGGATTTAGTATTGACAATGAATTCAAATCCCCGTTCTGTAGCCCGTTATCAATATTATTTCAGCACTACAGCCCTTTACCAATTTCACATCACCCAGGTAGGCGATGTAAATTCTACCCCGACTGGACGCGCCGATATTATCTTGCGGTTTGCCTTCAGTCCGCCTAACAATCAAGGTATGCAAGCAGTGGCGATAACTGTGATTCGCGGCGGCTCTGAGACAACTACTAAGACTACAGTTAACGGCGGTTTAATTGCCACAACTCCGCTGAATTCTAATGATGTTTTGAATACAGTACCTGTGGACGGTTCTAACTTAACTGTATTTGCAGGCTTGCGGGAAGACCCATTTTTCTTTGATGTAGAACAATTTTTTAGAGTTCGCGCTGGAGCTTTGGGAACAGGGGCGAAAGTAGGTTTCAAGGAACCGAGTAAAGCGATCGACTTTGCTAAAGGTTATAACGTCAATACAATTGCGGTGCGCGTTCCGAAAGCACTTTTGCAAGCAGGAACTGGGGCGAATACTTTTGATGTTTGGTCAACTGTTGCTGTCAGGGATGGAGTTGGTGGATTCAAACAATTCGAGCGTTTGGCGAGACCTGCAATTAATGAGGGTTTGGTAGTTACTCCCGCGTTTATGGAGGCATTTAATAATATTTCTCCTAGATTGGATTTGAGTGCTGCTGCTGCTCCGGTGCGCCAGGAAGCTGTTGCTACTTTGAAGGCTGTGGATCTTTTGGACGGTCAGCAAAATGTCGATCCAAATGCGATCGCCCAAGCTTTCTTACCCGATGTCATGCGGATCGATACTACAAGGCCCAGCGGGTACGGTAGCGCGGCAAATGCTCAAGGAAGTTTGATCGGAGGTCGTTTGCTTTTGGACGACGTTATTGATATCACTCTGGGAGCTTTGGTGGGTTCTCCGGTTGGCGATAATGTTTCATATAACGGAACTCCGGGGAATCCGGGTCAGGGACACAAACCTTTAGAACCGAATTTTCCTTATTTGGCTTTGCCGAATTAGTCAGTTGTCAGTTGACAGTTGACAGTTGACAGTTGACAGTTGACAGTTGACAGTTGACAGTTGACAGTTGACAGTTGACAGTTATTTGTAGGGTGTGTCGCTATCGATAATTCTGAAAAAAGAGCAACAATTTCAGAGCGACGCACCTTCCACAATCATTGAGGAAACCAACCTAATAATTGTTTCGTAGCAAAAGTTTTTTCAGTTGACAGTTCGCAAAGTGCCCCGTCGAATTAAACCGTATTTTTTTGTGCTAGAGCAAAAAATGACGAACCATACAATATTATGACTGCGAATAAATCACAAAAACCTAAATCAGATATTTTCTGGTGGTTGCTCCTAATCGGACTACCGATAGTGGGAATTGTCGCAGTTAATTTGCTGCCGAATTTGCGCGAAATTTCAGATAAATTTGCTAACAAAAGTCCGGTAAATCTCGATGCTAATTACCGCTATAATTTCTCGGCTACTTTGAGAAATAATCCGAATCAAAAGGAAGCAATTCAGCAAGAAATAGCTTTTTATCAGCAGCGATTGGCTGTGGATTCCCAGAGTGGTTTGAATCGGGCGGCACTGGCGGGTTCTTATTTGAAAATGGCTCGCGTAACTGGGGAGGGTGGTTGGTTTTTATTAGCGGAACAAGCGGCCCAAAGATCGATCGCCCTTTTGCCTTTTGACAACAAAGGTGCGCTGTTAGTTTTAGCTCGAATTGCCGAGGCTAGACACGATTTTGCTACGGCTTTGCGCTTTGCTAAACAGGTGGGTTTTGAGAATGAAGATGCGATCGCCCTTTCCGTCACATCTCACTTAGCCACCGGAAAAGTGAGTGAGGCAAGTATAGCAGCAGAAGCCTTAGTTAATCGGATTCCCAACTTAGGTTCTCTCACATTAAGAGCATTAGTGAGAGAGTCGCAGGGGCGAGATGCGGAGGTTTTGCAGGATTACCGGCAAGCAATGGCTGCGGAGGAACCGGGAGAGATTGCCGGATCGGCGCGCGCCCGATCGCTCTTAGGTCGATTTTACGCCCGTCGTGGGCAGTTTGTGCAGGCGAAAGCGCTATTTTTGGAAGCTTTGCGGTTAGTTCCACGATACCCGCTGGCGCTGATTTATTTGGGGGATTTGGAGACGCGCCAGGGAAATTATCGGGAAGCAGAGGCTAATTACAGCAAGGTTTCTGCCTATTCTGGCGGGGCTGCGACGGTGTTCGATCGCCTGGTGGATCGTGGTATGGCGAGGGTGAAGGAGTTGCAGGGAGATGCGATCGCCTCCGGGAGATTGCGCGACAAAGCAGAAGCTGGGCTGCGACAGGAACAGGTTTCTGGCGGTTTTGGACACCGCAGGGATTTGGCGAGTTTGCTGCTGGAAAAAGGTCGATCGCAGGATGTCACCGAAGCGCTGCTGTTAATGCAGGATGAGGTGAAAATTCGCAGGGATGCGGTAACGCTGGATATCTACGCCTGGGCGCTTTCTAGCGCTGGGGAATTCCAAAAAGCCGATCGGGTGATGGCCGAAATAGTGCGATCGGGTGTTCGGGATGCGGGGATGTTTTACCGGGCTGGTGCGATCGGGCGGAGTTTAGGTAAAGATGCCGAATCACGCGCTTATTTTCAAAAGGCTAAGGAAATCGATCCGAGTTTTGATAGTCGATCGGGCAAAACATTAGGTTTGGGAAGTTATGAATTTTAAGATTAGCTATAGACAGATTAAGCAGGATAAATTTATGCACAAAAAATGGCACAAATCGCGCCAATATCTGATTATTTTTGCGCTCACAATCTTACTATTTTTAACAACCTCAACCCGACCAGTTTACTCCCACTGGTCCGACTTATCAGTAGCCGAAATAATCGTCAACGATTTGCAAACCGAAATAACATTAACCTTTCCAACCGGCTTAACAAAATTCGCCGACGACAATGGAGATGGACAGTTACAACTGGCAGAAGTTAGAAATCATCAAACAGAACTAGAAAAGTTTTTTGGTCAAGAAATTAGCATCATCAACAGTAGCAAAATTCAAGGATTGGTTACAGTAAAACCCCTAGAAATATCAGGTAAAACTGCCAGCCTAATCCAGCAGCCAAATACCCACAGCACCTTAATCTTAGACTACACCTGGCCCGTATCTAATGTAATTTCAAAAGACAACAAATTGCGGATTAACTACAATCTGTTTTTGCCCGGAGTGGTGACAGCTAGCTGTCAAGCTACGATTGTGCAAGCTGGTGCTGTAAAAAGCTTTGTATTTACAGCACAAAACCGGGAATTTTTGTTAGCTGGAAAAGAATCTATCTGGGATTCAGGTTGGAGTTTGGTGCTAGCAGTAGCGGGAGCATTTGCGTGGGGATGCGTGCACGCAATGTCTCCCGGACATGGGAAAACCATAGTCGGTGCTTATTTAGTAGGTTCGCGGGCGACTCCAGTACACGCTTTGTTTCTAGCAGCGACAACCACAATAACTCACACTGCGGGCGTGTTTGCTGTCGGCGGAATTACGCTTTTCGCTTCTAATTTAGTCGATCCAGAAAAACTCGATCCTTGGCTGAGTTTAATTTCCGGTTTATTAGTAGCTATTATTGGCTTAAAACTCCTACTAGCAAGAATCAAAATTCGGTTCGGTGTGACGAATTCACTTCTAAAACAAATCAGAAATAAATTATTTTATAAAAAAACTGAAGAACCAGTAAATCTTTTAACTAGGGGAACTTGGGAGAGAGAATTTAAACCTGTCAAACCAGATACATCTCACCACTATCACCATCATGGAGACGGCCGCGTTCACTCGCATTTGCCGCCGGGATCTGACGGTTCTCCGATTACTTGGAAAAGCTTATTAGTGTTGGGAATTTCCGGCGGTTTGTTGCCTTGTCCTTCCGCTTTGGTGATGCTGTTGAGTGCGTCGGCTTTGGGCAATGTTGGTTTGGGGATGACGCTTGTGGTAGCTTTTAGTTTGGGATTGGCTTTGGTGCTGAGTGCGATCGGATTAATCTTGGTTTATGCGAAACAAAATTTTAATAAACTGCCAAAACAGATTACAGCAGTCAAATTTCTACCTGCAATTAGCGCGATGTTTGTAATGTTGTTGGGGTTGGGTATTACTGGAGAGGCTATGTTGAAAATATTGGCTGCGAATCAATGGATTGTTGGCAATGGATAATTTATTCAGTTGACAGTTGATAGTTGACAGTTGACAGCTTGCCCTCAGCGCAGTCGAAGGGATGAGGGCGACTTCTACCTAGAAGTCCGAGGATTGGAGTAATGAATAGTCTGATTTTAATTTCTCGCCTTTAGGAGTTCCGGCTTTAAACCAATTCTTTCTGGTAAGCTGTTTTTGAGAGCTTTTGTATCCCAAGATTTAACTAAGCTGGCGGGAAGTCCCCGCCCGGATAAGGATTAGAATTGGTGGGAAAGCCCGACTAATTCAAGATCAAATCGAACTATGTTTATTAATAATTTCAGCTAAATCCGGTATGCCGTTTTCCACGTAAGTCTTAGCTGAGGGGCGGAGTTTTGCATAGGCGCCTTTGACAACTGCTCTTGTGCTGTTTTCGGCTTTTTTGTCACTGATTTGGAGCAATTCGTCTGCTACTTGAGCTTTTCTTGCAGCCAGATATTCGACTGGGTTGCCATTGTTTACGGCTTCAGTCCACATCGGATCGAGTGCGATCGAGATTTCGGGCAGAAGTTGATCGACGACTTGGGCGCAATAGTCAGCCCGTATCTTTTTGACAGTAGAGTAGGCAGCTTTCAGAGCTAAACCACCCAATCCCGGCGCTGAAGCAACTTGTTTTTCTATCAACTCTACACACTCATCAACAAAAGTGTCTCTGTTTTTTTCATTCAATAGAATATCGCTAAGTCCCATTTTTACTCTCCTTGATTTAACAGTCAATGTGCTGATTAGCTTTGAGTTTCATCTGGCGATTATATATCAAAAAGAACACTTTGAAAAAAATATTAGACAAGCTCTGTCTTACAATAAGTGGCATTTGCACGTATAGCGGTTCTCAAGCGTGGTGAGGTATGCCCAATGCCCAATGCCCTGTTTGCCCTGTTTGCCCTGTTTGCCCAATGCCGTTCGCGTACCTGATCTTTCTGAGAAAGGCTATATATATTGGCACGCATGATTAGGATTCGACGTTCGACTTGAAGGGCGCAGGTACTGCAACGAGGGGAAGTTTCAGGGTTTGAGTCGGCCCATCGATCGATCGCAATACGAGATTTTTCGGTAATTTCGAGGCAGTGTTGACTCCGGCAAAAATTTGAAGCGATAAGGTTAAAGCCGCGGCTAACAACAGTTTTTCTAACATGGCACTACCTCCAATTACGTATGCCTTCCGGCATAATTCCTCTTACACCTACACCATACAGAACTTCTTCTCCGGCAAGTGCGATCGTACAAGCGTAGTTAAGTGACACATATCACGAGGGAGGAGGGGGTGAGAGCAAGAGGGGGTGAGAGGGAGAGTGGGGAGACTGGGGGAGTGGGGTAGTGGGAAAAATCTTCCCTCTTCCTTATTCCCTCTTCCCTCTTCCTTCTTCCTTCCAAATCGAGAATTGTCCTTCAGAAAGAAGCCGTTGAGTGTCTCAGAAAGGTAGAATTAGCGCGTAGAAGTTATTTGACACAGCGGAGGTACCGACAAGATGCTTGCATACATTCTGGCGTTGGCGGTCGGTCTGGGCAGCTTTAGTATTTACATGGCGGCCTTCTTTTTTCCAGAAGTTCACCGGAAAAGTGATTTTACTTGGAGCGGGGTAGGACTTTTTTATGCGTTAATTTTATGGGCTTGTGCGGGGCGAATTACTGGTGCTCTCCTGCTGGGTCAAATGGCGGGGGTGGCTCTGCTGGGCTGGTTTGCTTGGGAAACTTTGACTTTGCGCAGGCTGGTAGCACCAATTGCTCAGCAAACTCCGATTCCTCAATCTCCGAATTTGGCTGGGGCGATGGGCGGGCCGTTAGCAGGTTTGTTTGGTAAGAAACCTGAACCCGCAGCCAAAAAACCTAAGTTTGTCCGATCGCCCAAACCGAAAACTGATGCGGTTCCAGCACCTGCGAATCAGGGCGAGGTCAAGGTAGCTCAACCACCGGCGACTCCCCCAATCGCGGAAATTATTGCCGAAAGTTCGATCGCCCCTGACTTAAAAATTCCCGACAAGAGCGCACCCGCAATTACAGAAATACCCGTGTTTTCCGTAGAAACTCCTGCTGCTGAGACTAAACCCGCGCCAGTAGAATTAGCCAGCAACTTCACTCCTTTACCCCTACCTCTAGAATTTTCAGAAATTGCGGCCACACCAACTGTGGAGCCAGCAGAGGCTCAGCCAGAAGCTAAAAAGCAGACTGAAGATGATGATGATTTTGACGAGATGTGGAGGTCGATGGCTAAAGATTCCCAGTCTGATGCTAGTTCGGCAGCCGCAGCGGCGACAGCAGCCGCAGCCCCAACGGCTAACCCAACTCCTGCCAAAACAGCTAAAAAATCCGGCGGTTTCGGAAGTCTGTTCGGCAATATCAAAAATAGTCTCGGTGGTATGTTGGGACGAGGTGCGACTAAAAACAAGCCTGATGCAAATACTCCGGTGACAACAGCAAAAGTGGCAGAGAAGTCGATCGCACCTGAATCTAAGGTAACGGCAATTCCTGCACCGGAGATCGACCAGATTCTCGAATCAGAATTAGCCCAGGCGGCCGCCGAAGTGGTAGCCGAAACCAGCAACACTGCTGTGGAAACAAGCCAAGGATTGCCGTTTCCCACCGATGTTGAAGCAATGGCTGAATTGATAGCGGCAGAAACCGCGAGTTCTGCCAAAATAAGGGAAAGTGCGATCGAAGAATCATCCGCTGAGACTCAGATAACGCCGTTAGCCCAAGAAATACCTGCGGCTGAGGTTGATGAAGCGACAGAAGATGCTGCCGCACCGGAAGCCGAAGCCCCTGCTGTATCTCTAGAAATGACTGTGGTGGAAATCTTTTCAGCACCGCCTGTAGAGATAGAAGTACCGGGAGAACCAGGGTTGAGCGTGCAGGTAGAAACGGTTTCAGTGTCAGTGATCTCGATCGAATCCACAGAAGAAAAACCCTCTTCTGACGGACAACAACCCGATTTAGTCGAACCTGCCACACCAGCCACTGAATCCAAGTCTGAGAATATATCCGGCGAAGATCCGCCGTCATCTTGACGCAAAAAGCAAAAGGTAGAAACCAGAATTAAAAAAATTCTGCCTTCTACCTTCTTCCGTCTTCCTTTTAGGACTTAGGCGCGGGTGGCGAGAAACCGGGTTTTCCCAAAAAGAAATAATTCGTTGCCACTCGCATACTCAGTAAAAAAACCGTCTCTTTGGTCGAATTTTGTAATCCCGTAAATCCTTACTTTTACATTTTTCTTTCTTTCTTCCTTCTTCCTTCTGCCTTTTATATTCTGTTTTTTACATTCTTCCTTCTTCCTTCTTCCTTCTTCCTTCTTCCTTCTTCCTTCTCACTTAATATTATGAAAGCAATTATGGTCGTGGGAACAACATCTCACGCAGGAAAATCTTTACTGGTTGCAGCATTGTGTCGAATCTTTTCTCGATCCGGCTGGCGGGTAACTCCGTTTAAAGGTCAGAATATGGCACTAAATTCCTATGTCACAGCCGCCGGCGGAGAGATGGGCTACGCTCAAGCAGTGCAAGCTTGGGCCGCGGGCATCGCACCTTGGGTAGAAATGAATCCGATTTTGCTCAAGCCGCAAGGAGACATGACTTCTCAATTGATTGTCAAGGGTCGGGCGATCGCAAATGTGCGAGCATCTCAATATTACGAGCAGTATTTTGATATTGGCTGGCAAGCGATTCGGGAATCTTTAGAATTTCTGAAGGAAGAAGGCTTTGACATGATTGTGTGCGAAGGAGCCGGCAGCCCTGCTGAGATTAATCTCAAACACCGCGATTTAACAAATATGCGGGTAGCAAAACATTTGAATGCTCGGACTTTGCTAGTAGTTGATATCGATCGCGGTGGCGCTTTTGCTCACATTATCGGCACTCTGGAATTGCTCGATCCCGACGAACGCGCTTTAATTAAAGGGTTCATTATCAATAAGTTCCGAGGACAAAAATCGATCTTAGATCCCGGCTTGACTTGGCTAGAAGAAAGGACTGGAATCCCCGTAGTTGGGGTAATTCCTTGGATAGATGAAGTGTTTCCCTCCGAAGATTCGCTCGATTTACTCGATCGGCGTGCTCCCAATTCTCAAACCGACATCAATATTTCCGTCATCCGCCTGCCCCGAATTTCCAATTTTACCGACTTTGACCCTCTGGATTCGGAAACTACCGTCACAGTCAAATATGTCAGCCCAAAAGACGAGTTAGGCCATCCAGATGCCGTGATTTTACCAGGCTCTAAAACTACAATTTCCGATTTGCAGGTGCTGCGCCAAACAGGTATGGCAAAAGCTATTCAAAATTACTTGGTAGCTGGCGGTACTGTCATGGGAGTTTGTGGCGGCTTTCAGATGCTGGGAGAAAGTATCAGCGATAGAGAAGGCCTTGAGGGAGAACAGGGAGAGTTCAAAGGGTTGGGGTTATTACCTTTGAAAACTGCGATCGCACCGAACAAAATTGCCCGCCAGCGGATCGTAACATCTAACTATCCTCAGCCAGGTTTACCAGTTTCCGGTTACGAAATTCACCAAGGAAGAACGCAAATGCTAGAGTCAGACTCGACTCAACCGCTATTTGACGATCCAAGTTTAGGAATGGTCAACACTTCTCAGTCAGTTTGGGGCACATATCTACACGGTGTTTTTGATAATGGAGCTTGGCGGCGAGCTTGGTTGAATCACTTGCGGCAGCAGCGGGGACTCCGCGCATTGCCTACGGGTATTCCTAATTACCGGGAACACCGAGAAGCTCTGTTAGAGAGTCTAGCAGATACAGTGGAAAAGCATTTGGATATCAAGCATATTTTAGGTTAGAAGGAAGAAGGAAGAAGGAAGAAGGAAGAAGGAAGAGGGAAGAGGGAAGAGGGAAGAGGGAAGATTCGTAGGGTGCGTCGCTCTGCGATAAATCCCTAGCTTGCATATCGACAATCTCACAGCGACGCACCTGTACTTGCAGAATTCGTGTCAATAAAACTCACATTTTTCCCTAGCGAAACTTGGTAAAAATTGTATTATATCAGGAGTAAAAATTGAATGACAAAGATTGTTTTTTTACCGGATAATGTGACAGTGGAAGCTGAAGCAGGAGAGCTTTTGCTAGATGTAGCAAAACGTGCAGGAGTTTCTATTCCTACTGGTTGTATGATGGGCTCTTGTCACGCTTGCGAAGTAGAAATTGACGGCGGGGAGGCGATTTGTGCTTGTATTTCCGGCATCCCTTCCGGGAAAAAGCAAGTTACAATTAATCTGTATGTTGATCCGACTTGGTAATTAGTCATTAGTCATTAGTCATTAGTCATCAGTCATCAGTCATTAGTTATATGAGCGATCGACAACTTAAGCCCTGTCCCATCTGTTCCATCCCATCCCCCTATTGGGAGCGATATCCCCGTCTAGTATGCTCGACTTGCTGTAGCAAAGCCTGTGACAGTAAAGGGCGAAAGGTGAAGTTTTATAACGTCGATATGAGTGGAGGTTTTCTGGCGAGATTTGCGGATACTAAAGAAGAATATCCCAGCCACCTTTGCTATATTGAAGGGGTCAAGTGTTGGGCCGAAGAAGGGAAATTTGGCGGTATTGCGATCGAGCGGTATGACTGATACGCTTTAATTTTTTTGCCATTCTTGCTGTTTCTTGCGAGCAGATTGCAGCCATTTCTGGGATTCAGGATAAACAGTTGTCCCAGGTTTGACGGATTCTAATTGATTGATAATTTGTTGCAATTGGCCGAGGGCGTAACCGGGATTTTGACGGGGAGAATTTACATTATTTTGCAAGTTTGCAAACAAGCTTTTAGCCTGGTTCAAAGATTCCACTGACTCTCTCTCTGCTGTGAGTCGAATCTTTGTAGTGCCTAAATTATTTTGATATTCAGCTAGTTTTGTTTGAGCGGCAAGATAGCCCGGATTATCAAATGTAATTTGGCTGAGCCTCTCAATGGCTGCTTGCCACAAATCTGCTATTTTTTGCCAACTTTCTGCTGAATGGGGCGGTTTCTGCGATGCGGAGGCGGCAGTTAAGGCAAATTCTTTTGCTGCTTCAATTAAGTTGTCAGCCCGCACAGAACCGGTGGCGACACCTCCCATTGCTTGAAAGTCTCTTTCTGCTGCTTGGAGTTTTTTCTTAGCGGTTTCTCCCGCAAGGGTTTCGGCGGGAATTTGATTGAGTTGATCGATCGCACTTTGCCAATTTCCCGTCGCTTTTTGCCTATCTGCCGCAGTTTTTGATTGCTGATACTGCTGTTTCGCCGCGTTGAGAGTTTGTTCGGCTTGATTTAACTCAATAAAAGCATTTTTTTGCTGGAAAATTTGAGCATCCATCCGCCCGATATTTTTGCGGGCTGCTTGAAATTCATCGACTGTAAAGCGCCAAGTGCAGCCCGAAAAAGAGCAATAAGTTTGTGGATAGTAACCGAGGAACCATACCGGCAAAGCGTCGAGGTGTGTTTGCGCTTGTTTTGCTTTGGTTTCGCCTAAGTCAAAATCTGCCGCAGCAGTGGCTTTATTGATCAGTTGATCGGATTGTTCCACAAGGGCGATCGCCTGTCGGTAATTATAATCCATACTGATAAAGCTCGGCAGCAACAATATCGGCATGGTTTTCGCCACGGACCAGCGAATCATCGGGAAAGGCAGGTTAATCAGCCAAATTATCCCCGCTGCGCCGCCCAACAAACCGCCAGCTAAGATGATTTTATCGAACAATCCGGGCGCGCGGTTGGCTTTGACAGCAGCTTTGAGAGCTTCTTGGCTGAAGTTGGGAAATTCATCTTTAAAAGTATCGCGGATTTCTTCTCTTGATGCGAAAGTGCCGTCTTGCGATCGCAATTTTTCCAGTCGCTTGATCACCATCTTGCGGTAGACTGCACCCGCGAGAGCATCATCAGCCGCGCACTTGTCAACTTCCGCCTGTAAAATGTCAAAAGCTCGATCGGTAAGACGCCCCATAAAACTCACCTGTTTCCTTTTAATTATTCTACAGGCTGCTAGACAAGATAATTGTTAAAATATATAAAGTCAACCTCAAAAATCCGAATTTAACTTCATGCCAACTGCTTTAATCACCGGTGCTTCAGGCGGAATTGGTGCAGCCTTTGCCGTCGAATTAGCTAAACGCCAGCACAATCTAATTTTGGTAGCTCGTTCCGAAGCCAAATTGCAGCAGCTAGCTGCTCAACTGCAACAGGAATTCAATATTGTGGTCGAAATTATCGTTCAAGATTTGACCGCGCCAGGAGCCACAACTGCTGTATTTGATGCGGTTGTTGCCAAAGGTTGGACGGTTGATTTGCTGGTGAACAATGCGGGTTTTGGGGATTATGGCGCTTTTGCCGATCGCCCTTTAGCCAAACAAGTAGGAATTCTGCAACTAAATATTGTAGCATTAGTTGAACTCTCCCACTTATTTTTGTTGGTAATGCGAGATAGGCGATCGGGAAGTATCATCAATGTGGCTTCTATTGCAGCCTTTCAACCGATGCCGTACCTATCAATTTATGCAGCAACTAAAGCCTTTGTGTTGAGTTTCAGCGAGGCACTTTGGGCGGAAAATAAAGATTTAGGAATTCGGGTATTAGCACTTTGTCCGGGCCCCACAGAATCAGATTTTTTTAAAGCAGCAGAATTTCCGACATCCCTAGCATCTAGTAGCGGGAAAAAACTCGTTTCTGCTGATGAAGTTGTGCGAGATGCACTCAAAGCTTTAGATAAAAATCAGTCTAACGTCGTGACGGGCGGATTCCTCAATCAAATAATCGTAAATATGCCGCGATTTATGCCGCGAGAACTTTTGGTGAATTCGATAGCAAAGCTATTTCGGAGTAAAGCATAATACGAAGGAAGTTCGGCAGCAGATTTTGTAACGGATTTAACGGATTTAAGGAAGCAGGAAGAACTCAACGAGGTGGCGAGAAACCGGGTTTTTATCGAAATCATTCGTTATTGTCTTAAATCTCGTAAAAAACCCGGTTTCTTTGAACTCAAGAAAGTGGCGAGAAACCGGGTTTTTATCGAAATCATTCGTTATCGCCTTAAATCTCGTAAAAAATCCGGTTTCTTTGAACTCAACGAGATGGTCAAAATTATAAATATCGAGTTAACTGCACTCGATAGCGTTCTTTTTTAGTAATCATAACTTCCCCAATTTCCAATCTTCCCTTACCGCTAACAGCGATTAAATCTCCAGACTTAACGTTATAACTGGCTTGAGTGATGTCTTTCCAATTAACTCGCACATCGCCTCTGTCAATAAAATCAACCATTTTGCTACGAGACATGGCGAATCCCGCCGAAGCAACAGCATCTAATCTCATCGATGCTTCAACGGTTGTCATTTCTTTCTTTTTCGGTTCTCTAATTTTGAGTTCACTCAACTCAATGCGCCGAGTTTTCACTGGAACCGATCGCACTTGCTGCAAACTCATCTCCAAATACTCTACCATTTCGGGCATGACAATCGCCTGCGCGCCGCGTTCACCCAACACAATCACATCGCCGGTTTTCTCGCGGACAATCCCCGTACCCAGCATTGCGCCTAAGAAGTCGCGGTGACTGGCGGTGTCAAACAGGAAATTGCCGGCTATCTCCACCGCAGCAACGCTAACACTCCCAGAGTCGATCGGGATTTCCGATCGGGCGATCGCAATTCTCTGCCTTTCACCCTGGGGATAGCCGCCCCAAGCCACTAATTCCACATCAGTTAAGCGCTTAAATACCGTCAGAGTGTCCGCCAATTCCGGCGGCGACAGAAAATCAGTCAGAGTAACTTCCCAAGTTTTAATTGCTTGTTCCGCTTGATCAAGGGCCCGCGCTACACATTCGCGGTTTTCGATGCCTTTTAACAGTTCTTCTTTTTGTAACATCAGTCAATTTTAGATTCTAATTGGAAATTACCAAAGGTTGCTGTAGTAACTAAAAAGTCTACTTCTTTAACAGTCCCACTACTTTAATTATAATCTAAGATCGTCAAATAATACCAAGCCTAAAAAATTGTTGCTACGTTTAATAACCGTAGCAACAATTTTTTGTACTTGGCTTAACTCCCCGCCGGACACGGCAGTGCCGTTTCTCTACAAGTGAGATTCTTTAACTAACGAAGCGAAAAACCTGGTTAATGCGTCCAGGAATCTCAGCGATTAGGCATGAACCATTAAATATTGGCCATTACCATTATATTCACCATCGCAACTGGCGAAATTAGCAACAAACCACATCAAGTAAAACCGCCAGATGCGGCGGAATTTGGCATAGTCGATGCCGTAGTCTAAATCTTTGACTATCGCCTGAGAATCATCAAAGTTTTTCAGCCAGTTAGCAAAGGTTGTAGAGTAATTGTAGCCGTTGAGATACCATTTGTTTATGGTTTTGAGGTCTTTGTTGTGGCTGGGAACAGCATCGTATTTCCAGTAACGGCCGTGGGGAAAAATGTATTTGTGGGTGAAAACGCTGGATATGTTGTTAGGGGTGCGAACTGTGATGATGTGAATGAAAACGCGACCGTTATCTTTGAGGAAAGAGGCGAGCTTTTGGAAAGCTTGGGTTAAATTGCCGACATGACAAAAAACTCCGATCGAGAGAATTTTGTCAAATTTGGTATCGAATTGGGCGTCGTTCAAATCGCCTTCAAATAAGGTGAATCGACCGGAACTTAGGTAGCTTTCGGGGTCTTGCATCTTGTGACGCATATATTCGCATTGATGCTGGCTGAGGTTAATCCCTGTAAACTGGACATTGGGGAATTTTGACAGAATGTAATTTGGAACGCAGCCCCAACCACAGCCAAAGTCTAAAATGCGATCGCCATCCTGAATCTCTAGCTTTTCAATCACATCATCCATCATCTGGATTTGGGATTGTTCGAGGTTGGCGGCTCCGTTTTCCCACAATCCCATGCTGTATTTAGGATAAATGAGTTTGCTCTCGCCTAACATGGGATTCAGCATGGCTTGAGGTAAGTCGTACTGAATTTTCATTAAATCCCGTGGGCCTTCGGCGGTGTGATCTGTTTCTGTTAGTACCCATTCGTAGGGTGCGAGGAGGGAGGGAAAATACTTAAAGAAGACGGGCATACAGGTATCAAAAAGCGATCGCAATACAGTATCCGGTACTTCTAAGCCGTTGATATAGGACTCTGCTACGGCCATTTGCACCGCGTTAACTGCACTGACTGCGACGCGGGTTGCTCGGTAGGCGATCGGACTTTTGAGGTGGATATTTCCCACCAACGGGATGTGCTGCTCGATGTTTTGTAGGGCTGTTGATGAACTCATGGTTATACGGGTTTTAAAGATGCTGCTATTCTATCTCACGCAAATTTGCTGGTGGTTAAAGAGCCAAAAAGCTCAAACTATTACCAACTAAGGTTTGCACAGCAAAAGTCTGCAAAATCCTCAAAATATCTGACGGTAGAAGGGGATTTGATAACGCATTTATAAGGTTTTCAGCCATTATAAATTTATTAAGAATTATGTCAGTCGATTTAAGATTTGAAAATTGAAATTTGAGCTTGATTCCACAACCTTTACTGGGCGATTGAATTGGGGTGTTTTCAGGTGCGATCGCGATTTTACTGCTGAGTGAGTTTGGCGGTTGAGGTAACGACACGAGAAGCTGATGCCGATCGCGACTTATACTGAATAAGTCAGGCAATGCAGAAAAAATGTCGAAAAACCGGGTTTGCAGATAGAGTCGTTGCAATAACAGATGTCCGCGAGATTCGTTCCTAATTAGCTAGATACGCCACATATGCCACAGATTTACTATCTGCCGGACGATCGCGCGATCGAGATAGACGACGACGATATAATTCTGGAAGCTTCCCTGCGTGCAGGGATTCCCCACACCCACATCTGCGGCGGTAGCGCCCGGTGTTCGACTTGTCGCGTCTTGATTGTCGAAGGTTTAGAATTTTGCTCGCCCCGCAATTCAGCGGAAGAGGAGCTCGCCAAAAAACTGCGTTTAGAGCCGGAAATTAGGCTGGCGTGTCAGACGCAGGTGGCGGGCGGGAAGGTGATTTTGCGCCGACTGGCGATCGATTCTGAAGACTTGGAATCATTTAACGACGAAATGGTCGGAAAGTTTATTCATGCACCTGTGGGTCAAGAAAAGAAAATTGCCATTTTGTTTGCCGATATTCGAGGATTTACGGCCTTTGCAGAATCGCTATTACCCTACGATGTAATTTATATTTTAAATCGCTATTTCCAAAAAATGAGTTATGCGATCAACCGCAACGGCGGGATGATCAATAATTATATGGGAGATGGTTTTATGGCGCTGTTTGGGTTAGAAAACTCAGAGAAGGCGGCGGAACAAGCCGTGAGGGCTGGGGTAGATATGCTAGAGGAATTAGAGAAACTCAATCCCTATTTTGAGACTTTATACCGTCATCGGTTGCGGATTGGGATTGGGATTCACTGCGGTTTGGTGGTTGTGGGGAATCTGGGGGCCGAGAAAAATCAGACGGTAACGGCGATCGGGGATGCGGTGAATTTTGCCAGCAGGATTGAAGCTGCTAACAAGCAAGTGGGAACAAGTTTGCTGATTTCCGAGGAGACTTATCAGGAAATCAAGGATTTGGCGATCGTCAACCAGCGCGTATCAGTTCAAATTCCGGGAAAGAGCGGCGAATATCCGCTCTATGAAGTAGTCGGGATGCCACCGCTGCCGATACAAATTGAGGAGATTTCCGAGGTAAGGGAAGGTTCTATTTGGCAAGGTTTTGTCAATAAGTTACTGGCTTGGTCTGCTGCGGTCTACAATTGGATTAGGCAAATTTTTAGTTAAAACGGTGATATTTTTTTTAACATAATTGGGTCATTCTGAGTCCCGTTCCTTCGCAGGGACGAGCCAACCATAGCTCAGGACTGCGAAGGAACTTAAGCATCTCGCCCGATGCAACGCTTGACCACTTCCCCGCCAGAGAACTGAAACTTTAATAGACAACTTCTTTACTATGCTGTCAAATATGAATTCAGAGTACGAATCCTTACTACAACGAGCGATCGCCATCGCCGCCAAAGCTCATGAGGGGCAGGTTGATAAGGCAGGCAATCCCTATCTCGATCATCCGCTATTTGTGATGGAAAATGTACATTCTATAGAGCAGAAAATCGTAGCGGTTCTACACGATGCGGTCGAAGATTCTGAACTTACACTGGAGCAACTTAGAAGCGAAGGTTTTCCTGAAGTTTTAGTCTCGGCGATCGCGGCGATTACCAAAATAGAAGGAGAAGCTTATGCAGCTTATTTAGAACGTGTGATTGCCAACCCGATCGCACTGCGAGTCAAAATCGCTGATGTTACTCATAACCTCGATCTGCGTCGCATCGCAAATCCCACAGAGGCAGATTTTCAACGCATTGCAAAATACCAAAAAGTCCTCAGTCAGTTGTGCGCCGCCTTAAAGTAATTATTATTTATTAACTAAACTTAAAATATGTAAATTCTGCCTAATTAATTTCACTTCAAATACGCTAACAGACATAAATTCAACCGCAGACATCCGCGTTAATCCGCGTGCATCTGCGGTAAAAAAAATCCCCAAATCCTAAGCCATCACCATGCCCCCATCCACATTAAAAACCTGCCCCGTAACATAGGCCGCCGCCGCATCCGCCGCCAAAAACTTCACCATCCCGGCAACTTCGTCAACTTCGCCGTATCTTCCCAGCGGAATGTACTTTAAAATATCGTCAGATTTGACATCTTTTGTCATATCTGTGGTGATAAATCCAGGTGCAACCGCATTTACAGTAATCGCGCGACTGGCCAACTCTTTTGCCACAGTTTTAGTAAATCCAATTACTCCAGCTTTTGCCGCACTGTAATTAGCTTGTCCGGGATTGCCCATTTGGCCGGCAACCGAAGCAATATTAATAATTCGGCCGCTGCGCTGCTTTAACATGATTTTGCTGACAGCTTTTGTACACAAAAATACGCCGGTGAGATTCAAATCAATCACGGCTTGCCAATCTTCTAGCTTCATCCGCAGCAGCAAAGTATCGCGGGTGATGCCGGCATTGTTCACCAAAATGTCAATTCTTCCCCATTTTTCCATGACTTTACTGATGAGTGCATCTACTTGGTCAGTTTTGGAGACATCCGCTGCAAGGGCCACAGCTTCTCCGCCTGCTGCGATGATTTCTGCTACCGCCTCATCAGCCGCAGCGCTCGAACTGGCATAGTTCACGGCGACTTTAGCGCCTTCTGCTGCGAATGCTAAAGCGATCGCGCGGCCGATTCCCCGCGATGCACCGGTGACGACTGCAACTTGACCCCGCAATCGCTGATATGTCTCTGGTAATAATTCCATAATTCTGTCCTCGCAAATCTACGCTCACAAAATTCTGCACTAAAATCGATCCAGAACCAAAAAAATTTATACTGACTTACTGAGTTCAGTTGTGACAATTCCCTACTCGTTAACCCTTCGGGTATAATGGGCGTCCCTTTACCACATTTTTAAAATGGCAGTTCAAAAACAGTTCAACAGTTTTGAGGAGTTACTATCGAGCTCTGAGTTGCCTGTACTGGTAGATTTCTATGCTACTTGGTGCGGGCCTTGTCAGATGATGGTGCCGATTTTAGAGCAGGTGAGCGATCAGACCAAAGATAAGCTGATGGTTGTTAAGATTGATACGGATAAGTACGAGCAGTTGTCATCGCAGTATCACATTTATGCTTTGCCGACTTTGGTGCTGTTTAAAAATGGCGTTGAGGTCGATCGCATTGAGGGAGTATTGCAAGCACCGCAGTTGATCGATCGACTGCAACCTCACTTGTAACCACCGCCGATTATCTCACAGGCTTGGTGCGTCAGCCAATATCTGATACATTATCAACAAAATAGTCGTAGCTGACGCACCCAACCTATGAAAACGCCCAGTCACGCTATTATCAATCTGGCGATTCTGGGTAAACCGCAACTGCCGCAATTTAATCTGATTATTGCGATCGGCGGAATCTTACCCGATCTCCCAATATTTTTATTTTACTTTTGGGCGAAGTACATTGCTCGCTTGCCCGCAGCTACAATTTGGTCAAAAGCATATTATGAGCCTTTTGTCCAGAATTTTGTGGCTTTGTTTCATTCGATTCCGCTGGCGGTGATTGGTTGGTTAATTGCTTATTACTTTGGCAGGCAAAATCTGCAATTTCTGTTTTTGAGTATGATTTTGCACTCTTTGGGGGATTTGCCTGTACATAATGATGACGCTCACAGGCACTTTTTCCCGTTCAGCAATTACCGTTTTATCAGTCCGCTTTCTTATTGGGATCGGAATCACTACGGATCAATTGTTTCTTTGGTTGAAATGTTATTGGTGATGCTGTCAACTTACCGCGTTTTTGATTTTGTTAACTCTTTTGTTGGTAAGATATTGTTGATTTTGGTGAATTGTTTTTACTTGATCGGGTCTGTGTCTTTTTACGTTCGTTCTCTAATTTATAGTTCTTAATTATTCTGCTGCAATTGCTATCTCACCCAACTTTTTTAAGGTGCGTCAGCCAAAATCTGATTGCTTGTGGATTGAATTATCCTAGCTGACGCACCCTACCAATGACCAATTCCCAATGACCAATTCCCAATTATTAACTCCGCCGAATATTGAAACAGCACCAATCTTGGCGCTTCCACAGAGTAGCGACAATCCAGCCATGCTGTTCGAGAGTGTCAGCAATTGGTTTAGCTTGATCGAGCAAAATCCCGCTAAGAACTGCCCAAGTAGTTGGCTTGCTAATGGCTGTGAACTGCGGTATTAAATCTATGATTACTTCTGCTAAAATATTGCACATCAAACCGTCGATCGGGCCGCCAGTCATTTCGATCAGCCGATCGATAGTTCCGAGCTCTGCAACCAACTGCTGTGGGTTAATGCGGTTGAGTTGTCGGTTGCTGATTGTCGATCGCACTGCCAAAGGATCTGTATCTAAAGCATAAACCTTTGTTGCACCCAGCAACACCGCGCCGATCGACAAAATACCCGATCCGCAGCCGATATCAGCAACTACATATTCTTTGTCGTCAAAACCGAGACGCATTTCCAGCGACTCCAAACACAGTTGAGTCGTAGCGTGAGCACCCGTACCGAAAGCGACACCGGGATCTAAACGCAAGATTAGGCGATCGGTATCAGTTGGTGGAGGCAGCCAAGCCGGATTAATTAAAAAGCGATCGCCCACTTCTTGAGGCTGCCAATGCTGCTTCCAAGTGCTGCCCCAGTCTTCATCTTCAATCAAATCCCACTGCATCGCAGGCAAGGGCAAACCTGCGCACAAAGCATCTTGGCGCAGCCACAAAGACAGGGCCGCCAAATCCAGCAATCCGGCCTGTTCTTCGGGCAAATAAGCCGACATCAGGCAGGAATTGCTTTTAATCTGAGTGGCCGTTCCCCGACAGTTAAACCGTTCCAGACGCCAAAAGATGATATCTTCCAGCGCCGGATCGCAAATAATTCTAATTTCCCACCAGCTATGTGCCATGACTATTTTAGATTTTAGATTTTAGATTGGCCCGTCAGGAACTGGAGCAGGGGGAACTGGGGAGTTAGGAATGAGGATGGACTAATATAAAAATTCCAGCTTTCTTGCCAATTAACAATGACCAATCACCCATTAATAATTATCAGTCCTTGCATCTCAAATCTCAGCTCCAAAATCCTTCAAATAGTTACTGTTTAACGATTTTAGATTTGAGATTGGTATCACCTAAAATCTCAAATCCTTTAAAGATTTACCATCTAACGATTTGAGATTTTAGATTTGAGATTGGCATCACCTAAAATCTCAAATCTTTTAAAGATTTACCATCTAACGATTTGAGATTTTAGATTAGCAGAACCTAAAATCTACAATCCTTTAAAGATTCACGGTGTAAGCATCCCGAATCCCCGGAACTTTGAGGATCTCGGCCAATATGCCCTCTGGTAGAGGGTCATCAAGGCTCAAAACCATCACCGCATCGCCTCGCACGATTTTACGGCCTACTTGCATACTGGCAATATTGACATTAAAACTGCCCAATTGGGAACCAATCTTGCCAATAATCCCCGGCATATCGCGGTGCAGGGTAAACAGCATATGGTGAGTCGGGGAAACGTTGACTGGGAAATCGTCAACACTGGTAATCCGAATTTCGCTTTCGCCGAGCACTGCACCTGTGACTGTGTGTTCGCCCAGAGTTCCCTTGGCCGAGAGGCGCAGAGAGCCTGTGTAGTCGCGAATTGAGGCGTCTCTGGTTTCGACGACGCGAATTCCGCGTTCTTTGGCTTCAATGCTGGCGTTGACGTAGTTAACGCGCTCTCGTAGGGCTTGGGAGAGCAGGCCTTTGAGGGAGGCAACGACTACGGGCTGGCTTTGGTTGTTGGCCAATTCGCCTTGTAGTTGAACGTTGAGGTAATCGACTCGGCCTCCGGCTAGCTGGCTGACGAGGTTGCCTAGGGTTTCGGCTAGTTGCAGGTAGGGTTTGAGTTTTTCGATCGAGTCTGGGTAAATTCCTGGGATGTTAACAGCCGATCGCGCCGGCAGCCCCAACAGGACATCGCGAATTTGTTCAGCAACATCGATCGCCACATTCACCTGAGCTTCAGCCGTGGAAGCTCCCAAGTGGGGCGTCAGCACGATGTTCTGGCCGACAGTCCGCAGCGGAGAATCAGCTTCCAGCGGCTCATGTTCGTAAACATCGATCGCTGCACCGGCGATCTGGCCTGATTTAATAGCTTCTGCCAGGGCTGCTTCGTCGATGATGCCACCTCTAGCGCAATTAATGATGCGGGCCGTGGGCTTCATCTTCGACAGCACCTCAGCGTTAATTAAGTGCAGGGTTTCCGGCGTTTTGGGGATGTGCAGGGTGATGTAGTCGGATTCGCGCATCAGCAGTTCGAGTTCTACCAAGCGACAGCCCAACTGTTCGGCTCTTTCGGTGGAGATGAAGGGATCGTAAGCGAGCAGTTTCATGCCCATTGCTTTGGCTGCGGCGGCTAGATGGGAGCCGATTTTGCCCAAACCGACGATACCGAGGGTTTTTTTGTAAACTTCTACGCCGATGAAGCGGTTGCGTTCCCATTTACCGCTTTTGACGGAGGCGTTGGCTTCGGGGATGTGGCGAGACATGGAAAGCATCATGGCGATCGCGTGTTCGGCTGCTGCGATCGTGTTGCCTTCGGGGGAGTTGACGACTACAATTCCTTTGCGGGTAGCGGCGGGTACATCTACATTATCTACGCCGACTCCGGCTCTACCGATGATTTTGAGTAGATTTCCGGCTTCAATGATTTCTTTGGTAACTTGGGTGCCAGAACGGATCATTAAAGCGTCGTAATCTGGAATAATTTTAACCAGCTCTTCGGCTGAAAGTCCTGTGTTTACGTCAACTTGCGCGACTTGGGAGAGGATGTCAATTCCGGCTTGGTCGATCGGATCGGATACTAGAACTTTAGGCATAGCAAGCAATTGAGTGCAATAGTTAAAAATAGGCCGAGCATTGGCGAACTCACAGTTGAGACTTAGACTTAGAGCAGTATCTAACAGCTCAGCTCAAGCTTGCCTTTGTGCAGTCTGAATTGTATCTGTATTCGGTCAAGGTCGGCCGTTTTTGCTGGAAATATTTTAGCTGTGCGGGCGATCGAATGCGAGCGATCGTCTTAAAAACGCCCAATTGCTTAGCTAGCAAGTCTTTTCAGGGTATAATAAATTTTGGGTATTGAAACCTAAGTATCAGGAATTGTTTCTAATGAATTATCTTATCGCTGTACTGCCCGATCGAATGCAAGCCGAAGCTGCCTATTGTGCCCTCGAAAAAGCAGGCTTACCCATGAACCAAGTGAGCATTTTGGGCCGAGGCTACAAAACGGCTGATGAATTTGGCTTAATCGACCCCAACCAGCAAGCGAAAAAACAAGCAAAACTCATGGCTGTTTGGCTGATACCGTTTGGCTTTATTGCCGGGGTTACTTTCAGCTTGATGACTGAGTTGAAAACCTTTGCATGGGCGGGCGAAATTGGCGATCACCTCATCGGCGGAGTCCTAGGTGCGATCGCCGCCGGGATGGGCAGCGTTTTTGTCGGCGGTGCCGGAGGAATGGCTTTTGGTAGTGGCGATGCTTTGCCCTACCGCAACCGTTTGAATGCCGGCAAATTTTTGATTGCAGTTAAAGGTAATGACGATTTAACCAATCAAGCTGCTAATATTTTGCAGCAATTTGAACCAGAAAATATGCAAGGTTATATAGAGAGTTAATGGGAGCGTCTCATTTTTGTAAAAAGCATTTTTTTCTTTGAGTGCTGTCACCGCTCACAAAGAGTTTATTTCTACTGCGGGCTGTCACATTGGCAACAAAGTTATTGACTGAAGTGGAGACAAAAAAAAGAGAGAACGGTGGCTTTCAGAAAAACTAGAGCCACCGTTAGGGAGAGAATGAGGGTGCAAAATAAAACCCATCCAATCCCGTCAGGAACAGTGAACGATTAAAGGAATTTCGTCAAGCAGCATACAAGTTATTAGTGCTCGCTCTCCGGTAGTGCCATGAAGGAAAGGATAGAGTAAACTTAAGCTACTATTAGAGAGAAGTGTTTGCCATTAGTGATATGAC
>NZ_JAUBVR010000170.1:0-2311 GCF_036705955.1 Microcoleus sp. A6-C6
AGTTAAGACTTTGGATTCAATCCAGTAAAGCAAAACTTTCCATTATATCATAAAATTATTTTGCAAGAGGTCTATTATATAAACCCGCCCCGCCCCTACGATAATTCCGTAGTTACCGGATTTGATATCACCATACAAACAATCTGCGTTTATCTGTGTTTATTTGCCTCACATCTGCGGTTTACCTATCAATATTATTTGACAGCAGCACTCGCAGCAACCATATTCCAATTTACCCTAGAAGCACCGTACAAAATAAAATTATCCAAAAGTCCGTAAGCATCCCCGCAATTGTAATTTTTAGCATCAACACACTTCTTATCCGCCCTCTGATTCACCGCCACAAAAATATCAACTCCATCCGGCAACACACCCGCATACATCTTCAAATTAGCAAAATCATCAAGGATGTGACCTCGATCGTCCACAGGCGGCAATTTCCACTCTTTGGGATTGTTATTTCCCCCTAACTGAATTGCCCAAGCATGAGTACCATCAAAGGAGCCATTGTGAGCAGTATATCGATTCCAAACATTATTTCGCTTTTCCCCGATGCGCGGGTTATTCTCATAACCACCAACCCAATATTGTGACATAAATTTGAGAAAAACTCCAGCTTCCGCAGCTAGCAAACCAGTGCCAGGACTCAAATCTGTGTGTCGGCGGGCAAAAGGAACCTGGCTTAAATTCCAAGACCAGTTTATCGTGCCGGGATTCGGATTTATCCAGCTAGAAAAGTCGCAAAAGCTGCCCTTCAAAATGCAATGCGGTCGCTTCAAATCCCATCCCTTACCGTAGTAAGTTTTTCCGTTCCAGTGGCGTTTTTCCGGTTCGCGATCGCCAAAATTTTCTACTCCTTGGCTCATAAAAATTCCCTTGGTAGCCGTAGTAGGAATTCCCAACTCTGTTTTGAAGAAAACTTCCAAAGCAGAGCCTTGATGAGTTTCTAGTTTCCCCGTTTTAGCAGCATATCTGCCAGAGGCTACAAGCTGCTCCAATATAATTGTAGGAAATGCCGGACTGGTATTGGAATAATGATATTGACCGAGAGGATACTGAAGGCATCGGCCAGCCAAAACCATCAGAGTTTCTTCTAAATTAGGACTTGGCAGAAAATAGCCAGCGTTAGCAGAGATGCCGAGTTGATTTTTAGCTGAACTTACAGATTTATTTCCCCATTCATTGACAAGTAGCTGTTCTTGTGATTGAAAATCTGCTGCTGTTTTCAGATTGCGAAGGACTGGCAAATTTGCAGTTATATCTTGACCGTATCTAGGGGCGCTGCGCTGAAGTCCAGATCGGTGCGATAGCAGGTTTCCGAGGGTGACGTTTTGCCACTGTTTGTCTGCAAACCCTGAGTTGAGATTGCTACAATTATTATCTTTAATTGCTACGGAAAATTTTACTTTTCCCGAAAATACGGCGTGCAATTTTTCAGGGATAATAGCCACTGGATATTGCTTGTTCAAACCGGGAATTAGGGGCGGATAATGCTGGGGATCGAACAATTTCATTCCTTCGATTTGCTCGTCAGTCAGTTCTAAGCCTGCCCGATCGCGCGCCGTCTGTTTTAGCACCCAGCGCACCATTGCAAAGGTGACAGGCTTGCTGATGCTGCCCATACGCATGGGGGTGTCTGCGGATACGATCGCGCTTAGAGGAGCCTGCATATCGTCGCCGCAAGCCGGATTTGCGTTCAAGGTCGATCGACCTTTCATGCGCCCCAAGCCCCAAACACCCACGGGCTTACCTTTGACAGAAACACCGAGGACAGCCGCACCGACGCAGCGGTAGCGCATGAACTCTGTCAGGGATTGCAAAATCGGCTGTAGTTGCGCGTCGCCGCTACCGCTAACGGGGATGCTTTCTTGTGCTAAAGCTGTGTTGTTGTTCGACTCAAAAACCTTTCCGAAGCCTCCTAAGAGGATAGCACAAATTAAGGTTAAACTCGTGTAAAAACATCTATTAAATTTGAGTTGATTAAAAGCAATTTTTATCATAAAAGCCTCTGGTTTTAAAATAAAGGGCGGTACTCAATTTCCCGCCCTTTCGTAGCGCGATTGTCAACGTAATTTGATAGATGAAGTCAACCGCAGATATCGGGCAGACGCAACAGTGATAGACCCAGATTATTTCAAGATAGGCAAGCGATTTTTGCAATTTAACTCTACTAAGCTGTTGTGCATTTAAATTGTATATCTTGATGACAATTGAAAATCTTCACATCCTCTCCCCGGGTGCATCTCACTTTGGCGAGTATGCCAAAAAAGGGTTAAAATGAAAAAGCTAGTAAAATTGCCAAATAAAGATG
>NZ_JAUBVR010000082.1:0-17327 GCF_036705955.1 Microcoleus sp. A6-C6
GTGATGCTATATCTGCCCATTTTTGTGACTTATTTATGCCTTCTTTAATTCCCCAATCTTAGACCTGAATCCTTACAGCAGGACTAAAGTCCTTACTACAAACTTAGGGTTTTATTATATTTGGAAGAATTGAGCGATTGCACTATCAAACCCAGGCACAAAAACCAAAAATAAAGTGCAATATTAACACCGCTCAACAACTTCGGTATTCCCTCCAGCAAGCTCGAAACTATCTCATTTTTTAAATGCAGCGCTTCTGCAAAAAAGGCAACAAATAACAAACCAACGCCGCTCAGCAGTAAAGGGTACGGAGTGAATTTTATTTGCCTCCTAAAAGCTAATCCGTATGCAACTGCCAGCACGGCGTAAAATATGACAATTGTCGCTTTCGGAAAACCCGCACGTCCCAGGTGAACGTGGGTGCGAAAAACTTCATTGAATAGAAAGCAACCTGTAAACAGTGCCGAATATAAAATAAATCGATTTTCCGGGCGATTTGGTTGCAGAATTCTCAGCAATCCAAAAGTAAAAGCGCACAGGATTACAGATAAATAAAATAACATTTGGAACGCCAAGAAAAAGAAACCTGCACCCGGATAGGTGGCAGAGCAAGGCGGCAAAAACAACCCTTTTACCGAAGAACCGAATAAACTCAGACACCCCGTCACTAGCGCAACCAGCACTAAAGTTAAACTGTTAAAAAAGAACACAGTTTTGTAACTTGCCATAATTAATCACTAAAAACTAACATCAGGAGATTCAATTACGAACAGTGGTAAGGTGCTTATACACCCTACGCAACTTCAATTCTCAAATCTAAAATCTCACATCTAAAATGGTATTACCCGTGCATTTCTCCACTTGGCATGATGGTACCGCGCAATTGAGCTCCCGCTAAATTAGCAGTGCTCAAATCTGCCCTAATTAAACTTGTGCGGTGCAAAATGGCATCCCGCAAATCTGTTTTAGCCAGGTAAGCATCAGTCAAGTCGGCTTCACTCAAATTCGCCTGATTAAAATTAGCACGACTCAAATCAGCCCGCACCAAATTAGCACGACTCAAATCAGCCATCACCAAATTAGCATTACTCAACTTAACATCAGGAAGAAATGCACCGCGCAAATTAGCACCAGCCAATTCAGCATCAATTAATATAGCTCTTTCCAACTTAGCATTAGTCATAACAGCCCAGCAAAGATTTGTTTCTACCAAAGTTGCTTCAGTTAAAAACGTGCCATCTAAAATAGCTTCGCTCAAATTCGCCTGAGTCAGATTTACTTCCCGCAGAGATGCTTCAGTCAAATTCGCTTTACTGAGATTAGCTTTAGTCAAATCTGCACCCAGCAAATTGACACCGCGCAAATCTGCACCTTGCAAATTCGCACCGCGCAAATTTGCACCCTCAAAAATTCGCTGCTCCTTGCGCAGATTTGCGCCGCGCAAGCAGGCACCGCGCAAATCTGCACCTTGCAAATTGACCCCTCGCATATCTGCATCGGTCAAATTTGCATCGATAAAAACTGCCAAAGAAATGTTAGCTCTGCGAAAGTCTGCACCTTGCAAAGTAGCTCCGTGGAAGTCGGCATCGGACAAATTTGCTGCGCTCAAGTTGGCCTGATTTAAGTTAGCACCACACAACTTTGCATTAGTTAAATTTGCACGCTGAAGGTTAATTCTGCTCAGATACGACATCGCTAAGTTTGCACCCCAAAGGTCAGCACTGCTTAAATTGACGCCAATTAAATCGGCACCGATCAGGTGAACGCCTCTCAAATTCATACCTTGAAAATCTAGTTCGCCTGATGTATATCGCCTTAAAACTTCGCTGGCATTCATATTTTTTGGTTGTTAGTTATTGGGCAAGATTCACTTAAGTAGGTGGTACAAATAAACATTAGATGGAGGGCGGATTTTGCCTTCATAAACTGGTTTGCATCATAAATTTTCAACTAAACCCGCCCTACAAGATACTATTGTTTTTTGACAATGACCTACTTACTATTTAGAGATTTATGCGATTTCGCTGCCGTGCAGGCGGACGAAAGTTTGTGTAGCCCCAGCCTTGAGTCTGGGTATTTAATGAGTTTAATTCACAAATTCTTGAGTCCAAGTGACTGTTTTGTTGCCTAACTGTCGCCCGTGAATTTTTACGTGAGTCAGAGATTGTGACTTTAAAGTACCCAGTTTTTTGTAAATGTATGTAGCTGTATCCTGTTGGTTTGGGACTTCGGCAGACTCCAGAATGACGTGGAGCCAACCTTCTTTAAATCCCGCTGTGGCAGTAATTCCCTTGGGTTTTAGCAATTGATTGATCAAAATGGCGATCGCCTTTGGTTTGCCTTGTTTTGCCATTTCCACAAGCTGATACTGAGTTGGTTTCTGGCTAGAGTTTTGCTGCTCTGTTGCTGAATTTTTGTTAGTGATATTCTCCTGAGTGTCAGCAGAAGGAATCCCGCTTTCTTTTGACTCAACTTCGCTCAGCATTTCCATTAATTTGTCGGTAAATCCATTAATTTGTGTTAGATAATTTTTGAGACTTTTATATTTCCAATACAAACGCTCTTCGGTACTTTCTGTAGAAAGTTTTCCGTTCATAGCAGATTCCAACTCGCTGAATATCTGTTCTATTTGCGCCGTTGCTGAGTTAGCACCTTGACTAACTAAGCCTTTCATTTCCTCTTCCAATCCCAACTTGCGTTTGATGGAATCGCTAATATTTGTAGTAACAAGAGCGGCTGGTTCTAAACTTTCGATAATTGTCGGCGTTTCAGAAATGGGGACTGTTTCTACCAATTCCTGTCTGAAATCAGCAGTATAATTATTGCTGTTGGTTTTTGAGTCTTTAAACTGTATATTTTTTGCCGTGTCCGGCACTAAGTAACTCTTCTGGGGGTCATAATGATAGTGAGCCGGAGCAGCTTGAATAATCTGAGTAATATCCCCCGGTTCAAAATATTCGTTGCGCCTGTCAACCGGCACAATATCTTCATAGAAAGTGTTATTTAAATGCGTCTGATCGTAATCTTCGGTAGCCGAATTTTCGCTAATCGAATCTTCGGCTATGTCGCGTTCTTCCTGTTGCAATTTTGCGTAACAAGGATTCATCGCTTTGATGATCACGCTAGCTGCTTGGTCGTATTCGTCGCTGTTGTCAAGTTTGCCCGCAGTTCCGTACAAATTAGATTCGAGTTCGGCTAGGCTGCCACAGACATTAAACAGTTGTCGCAGCAGCTTGTCAAGTTCTTGGGTTTTCAGCAGCAGCCAATCGCGCTCGCTAAATGTGAACTCGTGATAAAGAGTAGAAAAAATGAGGATTTTAGCCCTCAATGGATTGGTTTGCTGTAAAATTTTTTGTCGGACATCAAATAGATTTCCGGCGTCTCTTTCTAGCGACTCGCCTGCGGGAAGTTGCGAACTAAAGTGTTCATCAAATGCAGGTGCTTCATAACCGCCAAAATTAGATATGTTGGTTTCTAATTTTGTGAAATCTTGGTATTCGTAAAGCCTGCTCAGTTGGCAGACGATTTGATCTGCCACTAAAGCGTACTCGGTTTTTTTGTTAACCTTGGCAACGATACTGTTTAAAACTGTTTCAATATCTTCTAACCTGCTGTATTTACCACAGAGTTCTTCGATCAACTTTCTTAGATCTGCGCTGGCGAGTTTGGCCGGATCGTTTTCCCAACACTCTTTACAAGCAAAAAATATGATTCTTTTAATGCGCGAAAGATTGAGATCTTGTTCAAATTCGCGAAGAACTTCATCTAAAATAGATAAAGCTTGCATAGTTTTCCTCCCCAAAAGATACCCTGTCAGTCGATTTTAGATTTTAGATTTTAGATTTACTGTCACTTTGAATCAAAGGAACCCGAACAGGAGTCTAAAATTTTAGTGTCTCCACGATTTAAGTCGTGGACTTGTACCCGTTTTTGGGCGGGTCAACAGTCAGCAAGAAATAATACAATCATACCACATTTGATAAATGCAAGACTTTGATGCGATCGTAATTGGCAGCGGTATTGGTGGCTTAGTGGCGGGTTCGATGCTCGCTCGCTACGGTTCGGGGGTACTCGTCTGCGAGAGCCATACCATAGCGGGCGGGGCGGCTCACAGCTTTTCGCGCCGGGGATTTCACTTTGATTCGGGGCCTTCTTTTTATTGCGGTTTGACTGATCCGCAGTCGCTGAATCCTTTGCGGCAAGTCTTGAATATGTTGGAGGAATCGATCGCAGTAATTACCTACGATCCGCTGGGGCACTACCATTTTCCAGAGGGAAGTTTGCCAGTTTATGCTGATGCGAGAAATTACTTAGATGCTGTAGCTAAATTCGCACCACAAGGTGCTGTAGAATTACAGCAATTTCAACAAAATTTATTAGTTTTGTATGAAGCTTTGCGTGGAATTCCGGCTTTAGCGTTGAGATCCGACTGGCAGTTGATACTTGTGTTGCTGTCTCGGTACTCGTCTGCTTTGCTGAAGCTGTTACCGTCATTAGGGGCGATCGCCAGTTCAGCAGGTTCCTTGATGGATCGCGACGTGCAAGACCCTTGGGTGCGACGTTTAATCGATTTGGAGTGCTTCTTACTGTCGGGCTTGAAAGCGCATGAAACCGTCGCGCCAGAAATCGCTTTTATGATTGGCGAACGATCGCGAGTGGCGATCGAGTATCCTGTAGGAGGCAGCGGTGCGATCGTCGATGCCTTAGTTCGAGGCTTACAGCGCTGGGGAGGAAAGTTGCGATTGGGAACACCAGTCGAGCAAATATTAGTTGAATCCGGCAAAACTACGGGAGTTAGGTTGCAAAACGGCGAAATTATCCGCGCCCCAATTGTGATTTCAAATGCCACAGTTTGGGATACCTATACAAAGTTACTGCGCCCTGAAGATTTGCCGCCCAGCTACCGAAAAACTGCTTTGTCGATGCCAGCAGTAGACAGTTTCATGCACCTGCATTTAGGAATTAAAGCCGAAGGACTCGAAGGGTTGACCGGCCACCACGTCGTCGTTCATGACAGCTTGGTTGACATTACAGTACCCGGAAATACCTGCATGATTTCGATTCCAACAGTGTGGGATCAAACTCTCGCACCGCCCGGACATCACGCGATTCACGCTTATACATTGGAACCCTACGCAGGTTGGGAGTATGGCGATAGTTATCAAAAAAGAAAGCAAGAGCGATCGCAATCTCTGTTTAAAGCTTTAGAAAAAATTATACCGGATTTGCGATCGCGAATCGTCCTGGAGTCGATCGGCACACCGCTAACCCACGCCCGATTTTTGCGCCGATATCAAGGAACCTACGGGCCAGCAATCGCCGCCGGAAAAGGCACATTTCCAGGGCCGCAAACCCCGATCAAAGGCTTATATCGAGTGGGAGACAGCACCATGCCCGGAATCGGCGTTCCCGCCGTCGCAGCATCGGGTATTTTGTGCGCGAATACCCTGGTAAATTCCGATGTGACAGCACAATTTTTGTAAATTGGTAGATAAAAGGGGCGGGTTTTGCCAAAGAAGACGGGGCGGTTGAAACCGCGTCTATACAAACAAAACCCAGATGGTGCGTGGGTTGAAGAATGCGCGGTTTCAACCACCGTCTTATCTGAATTATGTTAAAAACCGATTATCCACCAGCGGCAAAAGCGCCCATAACTGCGATCGACAAAGCCAAACCGGGCAACAGCAGCAATCCTAACATCAAAGCATCGTGTGCACTCATCACTTTCTCCTGATACTGACGTTGGATAGCTTATCATACACACCCAGATTTCGCCACCGCCTTAACAATTAAAACCGACAAATTGATGCCGGAGTCACCGGGCAAACTTTATTCACAATCGAATTTCCGCGCAAGTCAAGCGTCGTTAGCTTTTGCAAAGATTGCAGTGCACTGATATCAGAAACTTGATTGTTGTACAAATCGAGCACAAATAAATTATTCAAAGCTTGCAGTGCGCTGCAATCGGCAATCGGATTGTTGAACAAATAAAGTTGAGTCAAATTAGTTAAAGATTTCAGCGGACTGATGTCTGAGATTTGATTGTTGCCGAGGTTGAGTTCAACTAAATTAGTTAGATCGGCCAAAGCACTAATATCCGATATTTTATTTTCAAATAAAACCAGTTTTTTTAAGTTAGTCAAGGCTTTCAGCGGAGTCAGGTCAGATATTTGATTCTCGAACAGAAACAGCGTAGTAAGATTTTTTAAAGAAGCCAGCGGGCTGATATCCGATATTTTGTTTTTGTAAAGGTAGAGTGTCTGGAGTTCAGTTAAATTTACCAGAGGAGCGAGATCATTAATTTGATTTTTATAAATAATTAACGCCTTTAACTTAGTCAAACTTTTCACTGCATTGATGTCATAAATTTTGTTATCAAACAAGACAAGTTCGGCAAGATTAGTTAGAGCAGTTAGGGGACTGATGTCTGATATTTGATTGGTATCGAGAACGAGTCTAGTCAGATTTGTCAGAGATGAAAGCGGGCTGATATCTGATATTTGATTGACATCTAAATACAGAGTTCTCAGCTTGGTTAAAGATTGCAGGGGAGCGAGGTCAGATATTTGATTGCTGTCGAGGCTGAGTGCAGTAAGTTGAGTGAAAGATGAGAGAGGACTGATATCGGTAAGTTGAGTAACTTTAAGATTGAGTTCTGTTATACTAGAAAGCAGTTCGTTGGCTCGATCGCACTCTGCCGTATCTGATATTTGCAACAGTGTTTCTACGGTATGTTTCGCGCCGGGAGAAATATTATCTTTGTGCTTGCACCAATCGGAAAAGTTATTATAAGTTGTTGTCATGGGTTTTAGCTTTTAGATTTCAGTTATTGAGGTGCGTTGTTGCGCTTGGGTGCTCTTTCATATAATCAAAGAGCGCTCCAGCGCAACAACATACCTGCACGTGTAAATCTTAAATCTCTGATAAATCTAGCAATTACGTCTAATTTGTAAATCGGATTTTTGCGGTTTTTGAGAAATATTAGCAAAAATTGTGTAAAATAATCTTAACATCGTTTATTGCATTCATTTACCAGAAAAAATTGGTTTAAAGCCTCTCCCTTTTAGGCAGAAGTTAAAAGAAGACGATTCATTACTCCAATCCTCTTCCTTCTTTTGTCAACTGTCAACTGTCAACTCTCAACTCTCAACTCTCAACTCTCAACTCTCAACTGAATCAAAGGAGCCAACAGCCAACTATGACGCCAGAACTAATTTTCGATGCAGGTAATCTGTTCGTTTTGCCTTTCTGGGCAATTATGATTTTATTGCCCAACTGGGGAATTACCAGAAAAGTGATGAATTCCTTTATTCCGTTTGCAGTGCTCGCCATCTTGTACATATATTTGTTTGGTAGCAGTCTGACTCCAGAAAATGCGGCTGCTTTGTCCAATCCCAAGTTGGCAGATATTGCTAAGTTTCTGGGGCAGGAAACGGCGGCTGCTACGGGATGGATTCATTTTTTAGTGATGGATTTGTTTGTGGGACGCTGGATTTATTTGGAAGGACAGCGGACAGGTGTTTGGACTGTTCATTCTTTGACTTTGTGTTTGTTTGCTGGGCCGATGGGATTGCTTTCTCATATTGTAACTGCTTGGATTACTGAAAGGTTTTTTCCGAGTTCTGAGGTGGTGGAAACTGTTACTCCTTCTGTTTAGCTTTTTCGCCGGAAGCCCTCGCGCGATACTTTCAGGTTGCTGTCGAGATGGATAGTATTTTGTAGGGTGTGCACGGCGCACCCTACAAAAGACAAGATTGCATTCATTCGATCGCACTTCTTGACAAGCATCTGCGTTAATCTGTGTTAATCTGCCTTACATCTGCGGTTTCCCGATCGATCCAAAATTTATGCAATTCAAGTCTAGTCAATCGGTGCGCTGTGCGCTACAAAGTTAACAGAATTTTTAAGAGGTGGCTAGGGGCAGCACTAAGCGGGCGACAATTAAGTTATTTTCTAATATTTCTAAGGAAAAGTCTCCCCCCATTAAGCGTACCGCCCGCTGACAAATTAAGAGATTTTGCACGATCGACCTATTTGACGTAACAGCCAATATATCGCCGTGAAAACCGCCGTTGAACACAGCAATTAACTGTCGATCGCACGCGCCACTATCAATCACAGATAATTCTAGCCAATCTTCCCCCAAAAGTTGAGAGCGAATCTCAACCTTGTCGCCAACTCCAGAGCGTCTGCAAGCCATCGCCAGCAATTCGCACAGGATCAAATCCAGCTTAATACTGTCCCCGCGAACGCCCAAAGTCTGACCCGCAGGCAGCGACACAGCAGTCTCTCTGTTCACTTCCAGCAAGATTCCCGACTGTTTGACCAGGGGGGCCGTGCGATCGAGCGATCGCCTCAACCAAGCGCTCACAGGCACCGCATCTTGTGCAAATAGCGGCCGCCACTGCTCCTGTTTCAGCACCAAATGAATTGACCCCAAACCATTGCCAATTTGTCGCAAAACCTGTTGGTAGCGCAAAGTTTTCAGAGCATCCTTTTGTTCCTTCGCCGACTGCAAAATCGACTGGCTCAACTCTCCCAACTCCTTAACGCCCGCTGCCACAGTGCGGTAAAAATCCTCGAAACGGCGCTGCTTGTACCAGTTGAGCATCTCCAGATCCAATCGCTGCGACTCCTGCGCCGATTGCACCGCCAAATACCTCCGCCACCAAGCCAACTGAGACGCCATCGAAGTCAGTAAATTCATGGACAATTCTGACCACTGGCGGCCTGTAGCATCCGCAACCACCACAATGCCCAGGGGAGCGTGTTCTGGGGCTGTCCGCAGCGCCACTGTCATAATTTCGCCAATTCCCGGACTGCGTAGCCACCGCTTCGTCGCCAGCGGCACTTGGCTCATGCTCTGTTGCAGCACGCCTCCTTCCGCTAGGGTTTTTTGGATCAAAGCGTCTGTTTGGACATGAATCAGCGCATCGGGATTCAAGGCAAATACGGGGTTGGCAGCTACCGCCGCCGAGATTGAACCTGCATCCTGGCCGGGATTCCAAGTAATTACGGCGACTAAAGGACAGGCAATTGTCTGGGAAACGTGTTCGGCAAAGTGACGATCGAGCTTTTGCAGCGGCAACTCGGGCAACATCTGCGGTGAAGCAGCAGATATCTGTCGCCCAGATTGCTCCTCGCCAGAATGCTGCAAAACCGCCAAACCCGATTTGATCGATCGCTCAAATTGCTGATATTTGTCAATTTCCGAACTCTGCTGCCAGGAGTGCAGGATTAATCCTAACTGTTGGCTAACTACCCGAACTAATTCTCGCTCCGAGCCTCTCCAAGTGCGAGTTGCGCTGTGCCCGACAACCAGCAAACCCTCGATCGATTTGCGATTTGCGATTTGCGATTTGCGATTGGGGTTTTCTCCCTCGGACTGTTTTCCGCGAGTGCTCGATGCCAAAAGCGATCGCATCCCAGCTTCTCCCAGCACTTCCCGCCAAGCCCCCAACCGCCCGTCTTCCTCCCAATTTTCGATCGCCAGAGGTTCCTCGCTGGCTTGCACCAGCCCCACGTCACCGGCATCAAGGGCGTTGAGCGGCGACGGTACTTGTCTGCGGTTGCGGGGCAGATTTTGGCAGACAATTTCAAAGCGATTTTGTTCTTCCCTGTACAGCAACAGCAAAAAGTATTCGCACTTGAGCCGAGAGCACAACTGCTCAGCCGTATTTTTCAAAGTCGCCTCCCAGTCAGCATCGCTGTAGATGGCGCGGGCTATTCCGGCAGTTAAATCTCGATCGAGCTGTGCTTGCTCAATCCTCTCCTCCATCTCCGACAGAGGAGCCGTCAGAGCCACTAAATGCGCCGCTCCTCGCAGGTAATGTTTTTCATTATCTTGCCAAATCCGCGCCTCGCCGGCTTCCACCGCCAAAAATCCCAACAATTCCCCTTCCAAAACAATCGGCGCAGCCAACAGAGAGCGAGCACGAATTTGCTGCATCAACCGCCCCGTCAGCTCAGTTTTCAGAGAACTATGAGATTCACCGATCCAAACTATTTGTTCCGCGGCCAAAGCCTGATAAAATTCTCCCAAGTCTTGCACAGTGATGCCCGAAGCCGGTCGGATCAAGCCCAAACCCGGAGCAACTTGGCGGTTGCTGACTCGACGCCAAAAATAGCGCCGCTCTCGCTCAAACCAATAAACATTAGTCCGCGTCGGCTCGATAAATTCATGGGCTTGTTCGACTACCGCTTGCAAATATTGGTCGAGCGATCGCAATTCCCGCAACTGCGAAATCAGCGCTAACAGAGACTCATCCGGGCGTTTGACTTGTTGTCGCTGCCAATCTTTTTCTATTTGGTAAAGAGCAGTTGCTAGCGCTCCAAATACGATCGCCAACTGCGTTTTTTCCGCCGACTTTGGCGACGATCCCGACACATCAGTCCCCAGCAAAATCACGCCGTAGCAGCGGTCTTGGTAGCGCAGCGGAAACAGAGTCGTGCCTTGAATATTGTAAATTTGAGCTGCTTTGCGCCATTCTCCAGCTTTGTTTTCCGATCGCAAATCCGAGACTCCCACCGGCTGAAGCTGAATCACCACCTGTTCCAGCAAATCCCCAGCGCTGAGGGAAAATCGCTGTTTGAGAAAAGACAAATCGCCGTTAGGAGTCATGCCACCTTTCCCTAACAATCGGTGCGCCTGTCGATCGTACAACCCAATCCAAATCAACCGCCAATCAAATTCCGCTTGCAAGTAACCGAGAGTGGTTTCCAGCAGCACTTCCACATTCTCCTCTTCTCGGAGAATCTGGAGAACGCGATCCAGGCCCGCGATTTGTTCGTCTAAATCCTTCAATCTTTGCTCCTGCCCCATTTCCCAGATTCCCCACACCTTTGTTTAATTTCAAATTACCAACTTAAAATTTAAAAATATTAAAATTAAAAAGAATCAACCTATAATATAGTCGTCTAATTTATGCTTAAATCTAAAAGATTAGATCAAGTCGATCGAAGTCCAAGTAAAAATCTCACCTTTCCAGTCTCCTGCTGAATATTTTTATCTCCCTTCTCATTTCTCATTGGTCAACTGCCCCAGGACAAGTCATTGGATATTTATCAATCAAGCGTGCGCCCGCTGTTGTTTTCCGTATTGAAAACCGATGCCGAGTGGTTGCACAACCGCACTCTTCAAATTCTCGAACTAGCAGCCAGAACCCAGTCTAATCCTGCCACCAGCCAAATGCTCTCCCGATTGCAGAAATCTTTGGGAGTACAAGACGATCGCCTCGAACAATCGAAGTGGGGACTGAGCTTTAAAAATCCTGTCGGCTTAGCCGCGGGATTTGATAAAAACGGCGTAGCTGCGGACATTTGGGCAAATTTTGGCTTTGGCTTTGCCGAACTCGGTACAGTCACGTCGCAAGCGCAGCCGGGAAACCCCCAACCTCGGTTGTTTCGCTTGACGGAGGACAGTGCAGCCCTCAACCGCATGGGATTTAACAATCAAGGAGCCGCGGCAATGGCAGCCCGGTTTCAGGCAGCACAGAAACAGTCAAAATTCGACGCCTCGCGCCCTATGCCTGAGTCGCCATTCCCGATCGGCATCAATCTCGGTAAATCTAAGGTAACACCGTTAGAGCTGGCAGCAGCCGATTATTTGGAGAGTTTTAAGCTGCTCAAAGATTGGGGCGACTATTTTGTTGTCAACGTTTCCTCTCCCAATACGCCTGGGTTGCGATCGCTCCAAGATGCTGCTGGGCTTAGCACAATTTTGGAAATTTTGCAACAAGAAAATCAAGGAATCAAGCCAATTTTAGTCAAAATTGCGCCGGATTTGGAGTCGGAGGCGATCGCATCCATCCTCGACTTAGCAAAAACCTACCAACTAGCAGGAATTATCGCCACCAACACCACCATCCGCCGCGACGGATTGAAAACCCAAATATTGCGAGAAACAGGCAAACCCATCGCCGAAGAAGCGGGCGGAATTAGCGGAATGCCAGTCAAAGAGCGATCGACAGAAGTAATCCGATTTATCTGGCAATATACAAAAGGGGAATTACCAATAATTGGAGTAGGCGGCATTTTCACCGCCCAAGATGCTTGGGAAAAAATCGCCGCCGGTGCAAGTTTAATTCAAGTTTATACTGGTTGGGTTTACGAAGGGCCTTGGATGGTGCGGCGGATTTTGGAAGGTTTGCTACAAAAGTTAGAAGAAAAAGGATTTAATTCAATTTCTGAGGCGGTTGGTTCAGAAAATATTCAATAGTCGGAAGAGAGAGGATGGAAGTCCTCACTACAAACGGATTTTATGAGAAGTAACCGGAAATTATTTAAGTCCAAGAGTTGTGTGTTTTGAGTTCCAGAAAATTCCCAACCCAACTCACAACTCCTAACTCGCCAGTTGCGGTAGCTATCCATAACTTATACCAAGAAAGTCAAATTAATGCAACAGTAATCGTAGCGTGTGTCGCCATCAACAATCCCTGAAAAATATCGACGATTTAACAGCGACGCACCTTCTGAGCAGGATCATTGTAAACAAACACAACATTTATTGTGTAGCAATCTTTTGTCAAAATGGTATTACTTGGGTTTAGAAAGCCCAGCCAGCGACCAAGTTAGGCTCACCATCATCAAACGGCCTAGAGCCTTTAAACCATCTTGGGCGCTATTTTCCACCGCTTCAGATACAGTTTCAGACTTAACATTTACCGATAATTCTTCAGCCGTTGCTGCGATTTTTTCCGATTCGACTTGTTCAGAAGATATCTCAAGGCTGACTTGTTGCTGCTGATTTTGTTCTTTGGTCATTTTCTGAGTCACCTCCTTGAGTGATTGCGTACATAACCATTACTACAAATGTAACTTATGTGTATCCGGGATTTAGGAAGTCATTTTTTCTAGACCCGATAATCACAGTTACCAAATGACTTCAAAGTTTTGATTTCAGTTATAAGCTATCTTCAAGAGCACTTACGCAATTTCCCTAATCAACGCGGCTTCTTTACCAGAAAGAATTTGTTGAAAGCCTCTCCCTGATCAGGGAGAAATTAAAATCAGACTATTCATTACTCCAATCCTATTCCTTCCAGGTAGAGGTCGCACTCATCTGTCAACGGTCAACTGTCAATTGAATGAAGGAAGTCCTGTTGAATTCAAAACTCACTAATTTTAAAATTGCCCTAAGTAGATAGGTGCAAATAAACTTGGATCTGTCACGAAATGTAAAGCGATCGGAAGCCTTGCAGTTGCTTATTTTGACTGCGTTTGCATCGCAACTACATACTTATATATTTTCCTACTAATCTACTTACTGTCGGTGATGCACATCACTGAATTGTTATATTTACTTAACAGTAATATTTCCGAGATTCTGATATAGTAAAAGCTTAACAATTAATTTGGCTCCGATCGCTCTCAAGCAGAAAGCAGGCGTCTGAAAAATATTAAGAAACTGAAGGTGTAGAGCCGATGGCGATTTATGTTGATACTGCAATTGTAGCGGAAGCCACACGGGCGAGCAAGTTCGGATGGATAGCGGGAATTACTACTAATCCGACACTTTTGGCAAAAAGTGAGCTATCTGCTGAAGAGACACTCAAACAACTGGCACAAATGATTCCTGGGGAACTGTACTATCAGTTAACAGCATCCGATTTGGATGGCATGGTAGCAGAAGGAAAAGCCGCTTTTGAATTAATTGGACAGCAAACAGTTTTGAAAGTTCCAGCAACCGCGGCTGGTTTTCAAGCAGTAGCCCAATTATCGCCGAAAATTCCTTGTGCAGTGACGGCGATTTACAGTGCCGCCCAGGCGGTTGTTGCCGCAGAAGCAGGGGCGAAATATGCGATCGCCTACGTGAATCGCGCCACCAGACTCCTCGGAGACGGTTTTGCCTTAGTGCGAGATATGGCTAACGTATTGCAGAGAACTAATACAGAGATTTTGGCAGCAAGCATTAAATCACCAGAAGAAGCAGTAAATACTTTATTAGCCGGCGCCCATCATTTGACATTGCCTTTGGACGTATTGCAAGCAATGGCAGTTCACGAATTGTCCCAGCAAACAGTTGATGAATTTGCCAAAAACGGGCGAGGAATTTTGGGATAATATCATGTCCCTTTGCACAACTTCTTGATTATTTTAAAATTAGTCATTGGTCATTGGTCATTGGTCATTGGTAATACAGTCTCTCTTTTCTTCCTTCGCGAAGGACGCGGTTCGTAAAAAAAAGTAATTCTGTACAATGTATGCTGCACACCTTACACTACTGCCAACTGCCAACGACCAACTGCCAACTGCCAACTGACAACTATCAACTGCCAACTGCCAACTGACAACTATCAACTGTCAACTGTCAACTGTCAACTGACTATGGCATTCGCCAAATCTTAATAGTGTGATCGGGACTGCCGCTCACCAAAGTCTTGCTATCTTTGGTAATAGCCACAGAATTCACAAACTGGCCGTGACCAGAAAGAGTGGTTCTTTCTTTGCCCGTCTTCAAATCCCAAACTATAATATCTCCGCCCCCGCTGATCAAAGTGCGGTTGTCCGGGCTAAAGGCGATCGTCCTCACCCAGCTCGAATGCCCTTTAAAAGTGCGAGTGCGCTTCCCGTCTTGCACGTTCGACAAACGGATCGTATTGTCACTGCTAGCACTAGCCAAAACTTGCCCGTTTGGGCTAAAAGCCACAGCATTAACCGCGCCCCCGTGACCCGTGATAATTCTTCTGACTTCTCCGGTGTCGAGATTCCACAAACGCACAGTCTTGTCATCGCTGCCGCTAGCCAGAGTTTTACCGTCGCGGCTCAACGCGATCGCGTTTACTCCTCCGGCGTGGCCACTCAAAGTCCGCAACCTGCTGCCGGTTTTGACATTCCACAAGCGAACAGTTTTGTCATCGCTGCCGCTAGCCAGAATTTTACCGTCGCTGCTAAAAGCGATCGCGTTGACGGCGGCTTTGTGAGCGGCAATCGTCCGCACCCGCCGCCCCGTCTTCAAATCCCACAAAATCACATTATTGTCGTCGCCACCACTGGCCAACATCGAGCCATCCGGGCTCACCGCCAGCGTGTTGACCGATTTCTTAGAATGCACCGGATTTAGAGTCCGCACCACGCGTCCCGTCTTCACATTCCAAATTCTCATCGTCCCAAAGCTGGCGCTGACCAAAGTTTGACCGTCCGGCGACAGGGCGATCGCATTTACACTTCCGACATTATCCAAACTTCTTTGCAAAAACTGACTGCTAGGCAAACTAGAAAGCAGCCACACCGGGTTTGCCGGAAACACTCCGTAACGCATCGAACCATAAATTTGAGACGCGCCAATACCCAGCATCAAAACAGCAGCGCCCGCCAGCAACTTCTTTTTCCAACCTAAAACTTCTTTCTCAGACTGGTTCAAGCCAGCAGAATTTAGAGGTCTGAGGCGGTTGATGGAAGTGTGTTTCGTCGCCCCAGCCGCCCCGGAAGTTCCGCGAATTTTAGTTTGCCCCGTCGTCGGCAACTGAGTCGGCAACTGAGTTTCCGCGCCGTCGAGATGAATTTCCTCCAAGCACTGCAAAACCATCTGCGGACTTTGAGGTCGATTTCCGGGAAAAGGCGCCATCAAATAATCGATGACATTAGCCAAGGGGTCGGAAACCTGAGGAGCTCCTTTGCGCCACATTAATTTGCCCGTGCGCGGGTTCTCTGGAAACGCAGTCGGCGGCTTTCCAGTCAGCAAATAAACAAAAGTGCGCCCCAGAGCAAAAAAATCCGACTGCGGAACCGCCTTGCCATTAGTTTGTTCCGGCGGCGTATAGCCAGGGGAAACAATACCAGTCACATTTCCTCCCTGACCCACCTTAGCGAAATAAGTCCCTGACACTTCCCGAGCAGTCCCGAAGTCAATCAGCACTAACTGCCCGTTCGGCTTGCACATAATATTGTGCGGCTTGATATCCCGATGAAAATAGTTGAGTCGGTGAACTTGATCTAAAATTTCCGACAGTTGTTTGAGCCAGTTCAGAGCTTGTTCTTGACTGATCGGGCGGCCCCGATGTTTCAGCCAGTCTTGCAAATTTGCCCCAGCAATTTTCTCCATCACCAGACAGTGAAAAAACTCTGTGCCGTGAGCTGGCGTAAATATAAAATAACCGTCGCGATCGACTTTTGGAATACCTGGATGTCTCAGCCTGACCAATACGTCGGCTTCTTGCTTAAAAAGTTCTACAGCTTTGGGATGTTCTTTGAGTAGGACTTTGAGCACTCTTCGAGCGCCGTTGTCGTCCACTTCAAATGTTCTGCCAAAGCCACCACCTCCGAGAGGCGCGACTAGCCGATATCTACCTTGCAACAAAAGTTCAGACCCGCAGTGGATACACGCGGATCTACCAGAGTTGGCTGGATCGGAGGGATTCGGGCATTTGGGATTGAGGCAATAACTCACGAAGCCACATAACCCTGATTGAGGTTGCTCTATCAAGTTTTACTTTGGCACTCTCAGCACTCTTGGTGACTGAGATTCTTGGTTCAGCGAAGTCACTTGCTTGGGACTGGATTACTCCAGATCAAGTAAAAGTGTCTTCTCCTCAAGCGTTAATTCCGGTATGCCCTACCGTACTTAATTAGTCCTCTTGATCTATTGAGGTTTTCGTTCAAATGCGAGTTCTCCTAGACGGCAACACCTATCGGTGTGACTACGTACTCAACAATCCAGTTAAGTTTTTACGTTGTCTAGTGATACTCAATTTTCAACTTATGACGATCGTATCACACCTAGTACAAGACTGATGAGCACTCTTGATTTAAATCCTTCGCGTCGCACAAGTCAAGCGGAGTGAACTCTAGCTCGTTTTCCCCTTTCCATTATACGATCGCCACGACCACTCTCAAAGGAAGAAAGAAAAGAGAGGGAGAGAGGGGGAGATAGGGAGATGGGAAGAGGGGGAGATAGGGAGAGTGGGAGAGGGGGAGAGGGGGAGAGGGGGAGAGTGGGAGAGGGGGAGAGTAAGGGACAAAAATCTGCCTAATGCCTTTTGCCTCTTCCTTCCTTGTTTCTTCCCTCTGCCCGATGGCGGCAGAACTGATGGTAATCGGTAATCAATGATGGGTAATCGGGAATTCTATCCGTTACATCCGTTAAATCCGCTACACAATCCGTTGCCGAACTTCCTTGTTTCTTCCCTCTGCCCGATGACAGCAGAACTGATGGTAATCGGTAATCAATGATGGGTAATCGGGAATTCTATCCGTTAAATCCGTTAAATCCGCTACACAATCCGTTGCCGAACTTCCCTCTGCCCGATGACGGCAGAACTGATGGTAATCGGTAATCAATGATGGGTAATCGGGAATTCTATCCGTTAAATCCGTTAAATCCGCTACAC
>NZ_JAUBVR010000082.1:17427-25847 GCF_036705955.1 Microcoleus sp. A6-C6
GACGGCAGAACTGATGGTAATCGGTAATCAATGATGGGTAATCGGGAATTCTATCCGTTAAATCCGTTAAATCCGCTGCCGAACTTCCCTCTCTAGCCTTTTAAGCGAGTCCCTCGATTACCGGATGGAAGTAGAATGCCAGCGCCAAAACAGCATAGGCCGCCAACAGCAAAGTACCTTCGAGCCAGTTAGACTTGCCATCAGAACTGATAGAATTCGCGATCAGCACCGCCACCGCTACCGCTACGAGTTCAAACGGGTTGAAGTCCAAGTCCATCGGTTTGCCCAGGATAAAACCCACCAAAACCAACACTGGGGCAACAAACAAAGCAATTTGCAAACTTGAACCCACGGCCACAGAAACCGACAAATCCATTTTATTTTTCATCGCCACCGTCACCGCCGTCGTGTGTTCGGCTGCATTGCCAATAATCGGCACTAAAATCACCCCGGTAAACAGTGATGTCAGTCCCAAAGTGGCGGTAGCTTCTTCTAGGGTACTCACGAGCAATTCTGACTCGATCGCTACCATGACAGTACAGGCCAACAGCACCCCAATCCACAACGGCAGATTGACCTTGTGGTCGGGACTGTCTGGTGCTAAGTTACTTTCGGCTAATTCTTCGAGCATTTCTATATCTGCCACCCCTGCATCGTACAGATAAGTGTGGGTTTTCATCGAAAACAGCAGCGTCAGCACGTAGACGAGAATCAGGATTACAGCCACAGCGCTAGAGAGGTTCTGCATAGTTTCCTGTGGAATGCCGACAGATGTGACATCAACAGCAGTCGGCACCAAAATGGCAATCACGGCTAAGTTCATCGCTGAAGCGTTCAACCGGGCGACTGTCGGCTGAAATTCTTGTTCTTTGTAGCGCAAGCCGCCTAGCAGCATTGCAAATCCCATCACTAGCAGCAGGTTGCTGATAATTGAACCGGTGATGCTGGCTTTGACAACATCTATTAATCCGGCGTTGAGGGCGACGATGCCGATGATCAATTCTGTGGCATTTCCGAAGGTAGCGTTGAGCAAACCCCCTAAGTTTGCGCCGAGTACGACGGCGATTTCTTCGGTAGCCGTACCCATCCAGGCCGCTAGGGGGATGATGGCTAGGGCTGATGTAATGAAGATTGTGGAGGGTTCCCAGCCGAGAAAGTGTCCGGCGATGGAAACTGGGATAAATAACAGCAGGCTGGAAATTATTGTAGTTGTGTTTGGCATTTAGATTCTGAAAAGCTCGCAACTGTCAATCATAGCCTGCCACAAAGTTGCAAGAAGGGGGAGGAAAGGAAATTGGTGCTTGCTGAAAGCTTGGGTGGGCGATCGCACTTACGTTTTTTTGGTCAGAAGTTTGCGAAGATACTTAATGAAATGGAAAAGGTCGATCGATTTGAAATTCCGCTCCCAAACAGTCAGTTTCTCCCCGTTGTCCGTATGTTTAAGAGGTTTGCACGCAGCCGATAGATGAGTAGCGATCGAATCAGTGTCGGTTAAATTGCGATCGCCAACCAATCTGAAACCACAAAAGGAGCAAATAATTATCAATCATGTCAAAAAAAGTAGATTTTATCAAAGTAGAAGTCGTCCCGCACGATTCAAGTTGGCGAGATGCTTTTGAGGCTGAGTCAAAACAGATTGCACTTGCACTTACCGAAAATGCGATCGCTATACATCATATTGGTAGCACAGCAATTTCACAAATTCATGCAAAACCAATTATCGATATGCTAGTTGTGGTCAAAGATATTATCAAAGTGGATACACAAAACTCAGCAATGGAGGCATTAGGCTATGAAGCAATGGGTGAGTTTGGCATATCAGGTCGGCGTTTTTTTCGCAAGGGGAATGAAGCAGGGATTAGAACGCACCACATTCACACGTTTGAAGTGAACTCACCACAGATAGAGCGCCACTTAGCATTTCGAGATTATATGATTTCTCATCCTGAAGACGCGCAGCAATACAGCGAACTAAAACAACAACTCGCCAACAAATACCATGATAATATTCAGGGGTACATGGACGGAAAATCTGGGTTTATTAAAGGAATTGACCTGAAAGCTGCCAAGTGGAGAACATCTCATTAAATCTATGATATTAGAAGTGGCAATTCTTGATATTAAACCTAATATGACTGCTGAGTTTGAAAGTGCTTTTAAAACAGCTTCAGTTATTATCTATTCTATGCCGGGGTATATCTCGCACGAGCTGCAACGCTGTATAGAAACCACAAATCGTTATATTTTGCTGGTGCGATGGCAGAATTTGGAAGACCATACTGTGGGATTTCGAGAATCGCCAGATTATCAAAAGTGGCGTTCTTTATTGCATCACTTTTACGATCCTTTTCCAACCGTGGAGCATTACGAAATCATTTTGTCATGACTTATATCGTATACGGTGGATTGACAGGTTTAGGATTGGTTCGTAGTGCGGAATACCTCCGCAATAATGAGCGGGCGGTTTTCATCTAAATCAAAGATTTATGCAAGAGGTTTAATATGTATGATTGCATAACTGTTCGCTTTTTTAACGGATATCGCACACAATGAATATCTCTATTCGACTGCTTCAAGAAAATGAGTTAGCGACGGCTGAACATATTTTTCGACTGGCCTTTGGTACTTTTATTGGATTGCCTCAACCGACAGATTTTTGTGGTGATGCGAACTATGTTCAAACGCGATGGCTAGTCGATCGCACGGCGGCCTTCGCAGCAGAGGTTGACGGGCAGCTAGTTGGCTCGAATATAGCTGTTTGTTGGGGGAGTGTGGGTTTTTTTGGGCCGCTGAGCGTTCATCCTGACTTCTGGAATCAAGGTGTTGCTCAAGGTTTGATTGAATGTGCGATCGGCAAATTCTCGGAATGGGGGACGCGACAGGCGGGGTTATTTACTTTTCCCAACAGTCCAAAACACCACGGGCTTTATCATAAATTCGGGTTCTACCCGCGTTTTTTGACTTTCATTATGGCAAAACCAATTCAGTTTGTGGAGCCGGATTTTCCGGTAATAAAATATTCTGAATTAACTTCACAGGAGCGATCGCACTGTCTGAAAGAATGTTATGAATTGACGGATGGTATTTATGCAGGGCTGGATTTATCGCGGGAGATTTTGGCGGTTGAGGCTCAAAACTTGGGTGATACGGTTTTATTGTGGGATGACAAGGGTTTGGCGGGATTTGCTGTTTGTCATTGCGGTGCGGGTAGCGAAGCTGGTTCTAATGTATGTTATGTCAAATTTGGAGTTGTGCGATCGGGTGTTGGCGCAGGCGATCGATTTGAACAGTTGCTGGATGTCTGTGAAGCGTTTGGGGCGAGTCAAAAAATGTTGCGTCTGATGGCTGGAGTGAATACGAGCCATGATGTCGCTTATGGTAGGATGGTTTCTCGCGGTTTTCGCACTGAAAGTACAGGTGTAGTAATGCACAGGCCAAACGATCCCGGTTACAATCGACCAGAGGTTTTTGTATTGGATAATTGGCGCTAATGCCAACTTGTTTTGCGGTACGTTCAAAAAAAAACTCATTAACAAGCGCTACATTTAGAGGTTTTGTGCAGGCTGACTCTGTGCGGTGTACACACCTGTATTTAGAAATTTTGCCTAATTTCTAGTTAATATCGATCCCGTCACACACATCAAAAATACTCATTTTGGAGGATGACAACAATGGATCTTAAAGTATCGGATAAAATTGCACTGGTCAGCGGCTCAACAGCCGGAATTGGCTTAGCAATTGCTACCCAACTCGCTCAAGAAGGTGCAGCGGTGATTGTTAACGGACGCACGGAAGAACGGGTGAAAAGGGCGATCGACCAAATCAAAGAAATTGCTCCCAATGCCAAGCTGCAAGGTGTCGCTGCCGATTTGGGAACTGCAAGCGGAGCCAGCGAATTATTCGATCGAGTTCCAGAGGTAGACATTCTGGTAAACAATCTGGGAATTTACGGAGCGAAACCATTTGAGGATATTGATGATGATGAATGGATAAACTTTCTAGAAATCAACGTCATCAGCGGAGTGCGACTTTCTCGAAAGTATCTGCCATTAATGCTGACCAAGAATTGGGGGCGGATTATTTTCATTTCCAGCGAATCTGCACTCAATATTCCAGCAGAAATGATTCACTACGGAGTCACGAAAACGGCGCAACTTTCCCTCGCCCGCGGTTTGGCAGAGATGACTGTTGGCAGTAATGTAACTGTCAATTCTGTGCTGCCGGGGCCAACGCGATCGGAAGGAGTAGAAGATTTCATTCAAGGATTGGCAAAAAACCAAAAGGTGACGGCTGAACAGGTGGAGAAAGAGTTCTTTGAGAAGACTCGCCCTTCATCGCTGATCCAGCGTTTTGCTGAGACTTCGGAGGTGGCTGCACTCGTCGCGTTTGTTGCCAGTCCAGTAGCGTCTGCTATTAACGGGGCGGCTTTGCGAGTGGAAGGCGGCCTGGTACGATCGATCGTTTAGCTGGAATAGTATAGATTACAGCGCCGTCCGGTGCAGTAGCCCCTCAGCAAAAATTTTAGCGGCTGAGGGGATTCACCCTGTTGTTAACTTTACCCGCACAATTTCCCTCGGTCGATCGCCAAAGATTAAAATTTTCCGGGGAAAAGTTGCTATTTAATGAATAAGACTTTAAGATCCAGCAATGTAAATCAAACTCTCAACGAGTAGCCCTGCAAGCACTAACCTGAAATGGGTCGCAAGTGCCAGAAAGCAGTAAAAGCTACCTTTTTTAACTCTTTGAACAGCAAAGCATTGACAGAAAAACTCAGGGATCGACGATCGGCAGATTGGAACGAATGCTTTGCGAACAATACTACAAATGTATCAAAAATTGTCAGCCCAAATTTAGCACCTACAGATGCCTAGTCCAAATGCCTACTGCGTAAGGTGTCAGTTACTTATTAGGCTGTTTTTGTTGTCTTTAACTACTTGAGGATTCGATCGCATGGTTTCGATTTCTAAAACTCAGTCCGCTGTCCTGCCTTTGTCTGCGCCAACCGTAACGGCTGCAACCAAAAGCACTGTGGCTACTGCAACTGGAGTGTGCGTGACGGTTCACGGTCACTTCTACCAGCCACCCCGGGAAAACCCTTACCTGGACGCGATCGAACGCCAAGCCAGTGCCTCTCCATCCCACGACTGGAACGAACGCATTTATCACGAGTGCTACCGCCCGAACGCCTTTGCCCGCATACTAAACGACCGCGGTGAAGTCACGGGGATCGTCAATAACTACGAGTATCTCAGCTTCAACATTGGCCCAACCTTGATGAGTTGGCTAGAACGCTACGATGCCGAAGTATATCAGCGGATTCTGGAAGCCGATCGCAAAAGCTGTCAGCGGCTCAATGGTCACGGCAACGCGATCGCCCAAGTGTACAATCACATCATCATGCCGCTGGCAAACGATCGAGACAAATACACCCAAATTCGCTGGGGAATCGCAGATTTTCGCTCCAGATTCGATCGCAATCCCGAAGGAATTTGGCTCGCTGAAACCGCTGTAGACTACGCCACGTTGGAAGTTTTGGTAGCTGAAGGCATTCGTTTTATTGTCTTAGCCCCTTCCCAAGCCGAACGCTGCCGCCCGCTAATCGGGCAAAACCAAGAAGGCCAAGAAGAAACAGATACCCAATGGCACGAAGTCGGCGGCGGTCAAATCGATCCGACTCGCCCGTACCGCTGCTATTTGAAACCAGAAATGGGGTTGATGGCCGATCACAAACTCTCACCGCTGAGCACTCACAACTTTAGTCGCCAAAACGACAATTCCGCAGCCCCAAATCCCAACACTCCCTACATCGATATCTTTTTCTATGACGGCCCAATCTCGCGGGATATGGGTTTCAATGAGGTTCTCAGCAGCAGCCACCACTTGGCGGGGCGCTTGGGTCAAGCAGTGCGGGGCGACCACCGACCGGCCCAATTAATCTCCGTGGCGACAGACGGCGAAACTTTTGGACATCACAAAAACAGTACGGAAAAATGCCTCGCCTACGCCTTCACAGAAGAGTTTCCCCGCCGTGGTTGGACGGTGACGAATTATGCTCATTATTTAAGTCAAAATCCGAGCACTTGGGAAGTGGAACTCAAACCAGTGACGGCCTGGAGTTGCTCTCATGGGGTCGATCGCTGGCAAGATGATTGTGGCTGTGGTGGTGGTGGCGGATGGCATTTGCTATGGCGCAAGCCTTTGCGGGATACTCTGAATTGGCTGCGCGATCGGCTGATTCCGATTTATGAGGAAGCGGGACGCAAGCTGTTTCGCGATCCCTGGAAGGCCAGAGATGAATATATTGATGTTATTCGCGATCGATCGATCGCTAATGTTGACAGTTTTCTCGATCGGCATCAAATTCGCGAACTCAACGCCTCCGAACAGATAGATGCCCTGCGCCTACTGGAAATGCAGCGCCACGCTTTGTTAATGTTCACTAGCTGCGGCTGGTTTTTTGAAGAAATCTCTCGCCCCGAAGGCGTGCAAATTTTGCGCTACGCGGCCCGGGCGCTGGAATTGGCGGAGGAAGTTGCCGGCGTGCAACTAGAAAAGGATTTTATCGCTCAACTCGCTCTCGTACCCAGCAACGTTGAATCCTTCAAAACTGGGGCGGAAGTTTACCGCCAACTGGTAACGACGGCTCAAGTCAGTCTCAAAGAAGTCGCCGCCCACTACGCCATTAGTTCTCTGTTTGCCAAGTATCCCCGCGAACAGCGAGTTTACTGCTATCAAGCCGAACAGCAAGATTTCCAAATTCAGCGCATGGGATCGATGACTTTGGCTGTGGGTCAATTGCAGTTAACCTCCGAAATCACCAGGGAAACAGAGCTTTTTGTGTTTGCTGCGTTCCACCTCGGCGGCTGGGACTTCCACTGCTGCATTCAGCCTTTTGGTAGCAGCCGGTCTTACACTATGCTCAAAGAGCGGTTGTTTGGGGTTCTGCAAGAAGCTTCGGCGGCCCACGCGATTCTGGAAATGGTGCGACTGTTTGGAGACCAATCCTTTAGCTTGCGGGATTTATTCGCTGAGGAACGTCACCGGATCGTGCAGTTGCTGAGTCAGGAAAATTTGACTCGGTTGGATCAGCTTTACACTCAGGTTTATCGGGAAAATTACGGGGTGATGATGGCTTTCCACCGCGACGATTTGCCGGTGCCGATGGAGTTACAGGTGGCTGCGGAGGTGGCTTTGGGACACCGCTGTTTGACGGCGGCGAAGGCCCTGGAACAGGAAATGGGGGACGGGGAGTCGCTGCTGGCTGACATTGAGGCGATCGCCACTGAAGCGGGCCATCTCCGCTGCCGGTTGAAGGTTCCTGAAGTTAAGCAAATTTTGGAACGCCAGGTTTGCCGATCGCTAGATGCGCTACTGCAAGCCGGATTGGGCGTGGAGGATCGATCGCCTCTTAAGTTAGAAGCTGATATTCTCCACATCGAGCGTTTGATTGCTGTGGGCGATCGGCTGAGTCTGGATTTGTGTTTGGATAAATCGCAGGAACTGTATTTCAATTCTCTGTACAGTCAAATTGTGCCTCTGTGTTTGGGCTGGCTGCAACGGCAAGATGCCTCGGCGGTGGAAAGTTCGGTGGTTCCTGTTTGCTTGGATATCGCCCCGTCACACGGCGGCTGGGAGCTGTCTTCGATCCGGCAGTTGCTGGAGTTGGGTCAAACTCTGGGTGTTGATGTTGAGTGTTGGTTAAGTCAGTTAAGTCGATCGCCTATCGATTAGCCTGCATCAAATTCCCGGCATTGAGAATTCGCCCGATCGCGCTTGAAATACCGATCAGGCGATCGGCATTATGGCGATCGCTCGATCGCGACTGGCGAGCCGCGGCACCAACAGACAACCGCGAATTTTCTTTGAATTTTCGCTCTAGTTCTGTGGGAAGATGAAAACAATGTCCGCAAAGCGTACAGGTGTTCTGCACTTGCACGCTTTGTAGAGCTTTGAAGAGAGAACACTAAATATTAAGCTATGAAAATTGGCGATCGCGTTTGCGTTAAAAACTCTGTTGTTGTCTACCACCATCCTCAAAATCGCAGTCAACCATTTGAGATTAAGGGTATGGAAGGAGAAATCGTGGCGATCGTTCACGAATGGCACGGCCGACCAGTCAGTGCTAATTGGCCGGTTCTAGTTCAGTTTGACAAGAAATTTCGAGCTCACTTCAAAGAAGATGAAGTCGAATTGGTTTCTGCTGAAGCCTAACTGTAATATTGCTTGGTCATGTTAGATCCCCGACTTATTAAAAAAGTTGGGGAGCTGGTTGTGTTGTTATGTTTTTTGAGGTGGGCTTAATTGTCAAATTAAACAAGTTAAACAATTTCTATGAAATTAAACCGTAAGGATTCAGGTAAAAAATAGTTGATTGAGAGCCGAAAAATATGGTAATGTAGTCAGATGAGCGAAAAGCCAGA
>NZ_JAUBVR010000083.1:0-23728 GCF_036705955.1 Microcoleus sp. A6-C6
ACGTTCTGAAACTTTACCAAAATGGGATATCACGATTATCCCATTTTGACTGGTATTTTATTTTTCCGCGAGTCCCTTACCATATTTCTGGACTCCCAACGATTTTGACCAGTTCCTCATGGCTCCACTGCTCAACTATTTTGATTTTCAGTGCTGCTGACTCTTGTTCTTCCCTCATCTGACTACCAGATTTCTGGACTCTCAACTATTCTTGACCTGAATCCTTACCTCAAAACTATTCCTCCTTTCCCATTCTCCCATTCTCTCATTTTCCCATTCTTCCCACTCGCCCAGCGCTTCTCAAGATTTGGCAAGCTAAAATCGCCGCCCCAAATCCGTTATCAATATTCACCACACCCACACCAGTGGCACAAGAATTAAGCATAGTTAAAAGAGGAGCAATCCCGCCAAAACTCGCGCCGTAACCAACACTTGTCGGCACCGCAATCACCGGACAATCCGCTAAACCCGCAACCACACTCGGCAAAGCACCTTCCATACCAGCAACCGTAATCAACACATCAGCATCATCAATCACGTGCCGATTATTCAACAAGCGGTGAATTCCAGCAACTCCCACGTCCCACAAACGCCGCACCTGAAAACCGCAAAGTTCCGCCGTAACTGCCGCTTCTTCCGCCACAGGCAAATCCGCTGTTCCCGCACTGATGATAGTCACAGTACCCGGATGCTGCCAAGTTGGGGAATTAGCAGAAATTGCACAAATTCGAGCTTTTTGGTAGTAGCACAAATCGGGTATTTTTTGCTGCAATTGCTCGAAAACGAACGGTTCAATTCGCGTCGCCATCACCACAGGATTTCGCCCGCGCATCGCCTCGATAATTTCGACAATTTGGTCTGGTGTTTTCCCTGGGCCCAAGATGACTTCAGGAAAACCAGTTCTTAAGGTGCGGTGATGGTCAATTTTGGCAAAATCACCGACTTGTTGAAAGTCAAAATGCTTTAATTTGTCCAAAGCTGCGATCGGGCTAACATCGCCGGCCGCCACGGATTCGAGTAACTTCTGTAAAATTTCAGGTTCCATGAATTAATTTACTAATGACCAATGACTACTGACTAATGACCAATGACTAATGACCAATGACAACTGACAACTGACTATTCGGCAATTTTTAGTTCATACAAATTCCAGAAAGCACCGCCGATCGCACTATAGCGAATTCCGGATACGCGATCGCGCACCGCCTCAAAAGTCAGCGGATTCACCATATAAATAAAAGGCACTTGTTCCGCTATAATCCGCTGCGTCTCCCCATAAAGCTCCTTGCGCTTCGCCTCGTCAAGCTCCTGAGAAGCCTTCACATAAAGGTCATCAATTTTCTGCTCCCACTCCGCCACTTCCCAACCCTTAATCGGCGGTTCTGTCCCTAACGGGCCCTGGTTGAAACTGTGTAAAGTCCCCTTAACAGACCAAATATTGTAGCCGCTGTGGGGTTCCAGCCCTCCCGTAAAACCGCCGAGGTAAGTATCCCAATTTTTAGTCAAACGCAGCTTTTCGACATAAGTGTTAAAACTCAGAAACTGCGTGTCAATTTGCATCCCCAGTTTACCCAAATCTTGTTTAATTTGCGTTCCCATTTGCTCCCGCGCTTTTTTACCAGCAGCCATCAACAAAGTAAAGCGCACTTTGTTACCCTCAGTATCCAACAATTCGCCGTTACTATTATAATTGAATCCTGCACTTAACAGTAACTCTTTCGATTTCTGCGGGTCGTAACTGTAAGTTTTCAATCCCTGTTCTGGAGACAAGTAAAACGGGCTTTGCGCCGGAATTGGGGAATGCAGCGGCGCGCCAAGTCCGCGATAGATATTGTTAGTCATGGCGTCGCGGTTGATGCCATAGGCTACGGCCTGCCGAAACTCCTTACTCGCGAACCAGCGAGACTTAACCGGGTCTACAAACGGCTGATTTTGAGGATTGCGCCCCTTATTCAGATTGAAACACATAAACACGCTGCCAGTATCTGGGCCGCCATTAAACACCGTATATTTGCCACGTTTTTCCTCCCGTTTCAGCAGCGGGAACACCTCCGGCTGCACGTCCAGAGTATCCAAATCGCCCGATCGAAAATTTAGCAATTGATTATCCGTATTTTCGATAATTTGCCAGACAATTTGCTGGATATAAGGCTGACTGTTACCTTCTGTATCTTTGCGCCAAAAATATGGATTTCGTTCCAAAACAACGCGCTGGTTGGGAGTATAGCTCAACATTCGGTATTGGCCGTTACCGACAATTTTTTTGGGGTCAGTATCCGTGCCCCAAGCAGACAGGTATTTAGGCTTACCGTCAGCCTCTGTATTGGTGGCATATTCCTGCAAAATATGAGCTGGTAAAATTGGTATTCCCCCAGCAAATCTAACAAAAGGAGCAAAAGGTTCTGCCACTGAAAATTCAACGCGGCGGCTGTCAATTTTTTTGAGTTTGGGCAATTGACGGCTTATACCAACCCTCAGAGTATCTTTCAATCCGCTAGGAATTTTATCATTGAAATAAATTTTTTCATAGGTGAAGATAATGTCATCAGTTGTCATCGCTTCGCCGTCAGACCATTTCAAGCCATCTCGCAGGGTGAAGACAATCTTTTTGCCATCTTTAGAAACTTCCCAGGACTCTGCTAAACCAGGTTCTAGCTTCGATGTCAAGCCGTTTTCGTTGAGCAATCCCTCGTACATATAGCCAAAAACGCTATATGCAGATTGATTTAGCGGGTAATTGAAGGTAGACGGGCCGCTGGGGGTGGGAACGATGAGTCTGTTTGCTAAAGTCGATCGCACCGGAGTACAAGCAGACAGACTGATAGTGGCAATTAGAGCTAGCAAAACAGCCAGCCAGCGGCGCTTTGAATGTAAAATAGGGAAATTTTTCATAAGAATTTAGTTTACCACCTGCGTGCAATTATGACTGAGATTGTAGCCAACCCAGAAAGTCTTCAGTGCGCGAAAAATACTTAGTTATCCCGACTTCCTGCAAAGCATCTCGAACTTTCGACAGACCAAATTCTTTGACGTTACCGCTGAGAAATACTTTGCTTTCTGTAGAATGCGATCAGGCATGACTAAGGATACAGTGTAGAATCAAATTGTCTGTTGGGTCTTTTTTGATGATAGCTGTGTTTAAACTCGATTGAATAATCTCTGGATTTAGTACAATCATTTCTGCATTTTCTGACATCAGAGAAATTGCTTCTCGCAACCGCAATTCAAGTTCATCTATTCGTTCTAGATAGTAAAGTAATGACTCTTCTAGGTAAAAAGATAGAGATGCGACTTTTTGAGAGGTAACATCTCGCTTTGTTTCACTAATTTGACGACTTAGCTGTTCCTTAAAAGAGTTGTGTCGCTTCAACTCGTCCTCGAAAGCTGACCAAGCCGACCTATAACAAACGCTGGGTATGACTAACTGAACTGAGGAAGACAAATCTCTAAGCAACATAATTGCTTCAGCCTCACGCCCTGTAGCAATACTCATCAGAAAGTTGGTCTCGATATATATAATTGCCACCTAATTCCACTCCTGATTTTGTTGTTTCACCTGCGAGTAATGGCAGCAAACCGATGGCTGCTATCTGCTCCGATGCTGGCGAAATCTTTGATTTCCAGTTATAATCTAAGTCATGCAGCCACGTTTCTATCAGCCCGCCAAGGGTAAGTTCAGAGAGCCATTTACTGCCAAACGTAGGCATATAATAGCGACATATTTCACCAGTATTGAGAGTGCAAACAGGTTCTGATAAATTCACGCCATCCCATTTGAAAATCAAAATTTTTTCCGCGTCAATAAACATAGCATAGGGAACGATCGCGTTTTTTTTAGACAGGTTAGCTAATACAGCTTTCAGCCAATCGATCGCGCGATCGACAATTTTCTGTTTCGCCGCTGGTTCTTCAGCTTGAATAATTTTAACCTCGATTAGCACCACTATGCGATCGTCCTTATCCAACGCGATCACATCCGCGTCTACAGGAAATTGTAACTCCCAGTTGTCAGTGTCCATGATTTCAGGCTTCCTAGCGATTTTGGATTAAACAATTGACTCCACAGTCAATTTTAGATGATAGAGTTCTATTTTTGGCCCAGCAAAACTACAGCATAGGCTGCAATTCCTTCCTCTCTCCCCACGGGGCCTAACTTTTCGTTAGTAGTAGCTTTGATGCCAATTTGGTCGGGTTTTAATTGTAAAACACCAGAAAGCCGATCGCGCATTTGCTCAATATGCGGTTTCAGCTTCGGACGTTCGGCCACCACCACCGAATCAATATTGCCAATTTCCCACCCTTTATCTAATATTAACTGATTGACTTGTGCCAGCAACACTAGACTGTCTGCACCTTTCCATTTCGGGTCAGTTGGCGGGAAATAAAGCCCGATATCTCCTAAACTGAGAGCTCCCAGCATCGCGTCCATGATCGCGTGGGTGAGCGCGTCAGCGTCGCTGTGTCCTAATAAGCCTAATTCGTGGGGAATGTGTACGCCACCGAGGATCAGAGGGCGTTCTGGAACTAAGCAGTGAATGTCGTAGCCGTTACCAATGCGGATGTTCATGTCAAAAAGTAGATGTTTGGGGAACGCAGACAGTAGGAAATTATTGCACAGTTTGTCTGGCGATCAGCGAGTTTTTTGGGCGATCGACTTGTTTTACTTTTGGGCAGATATTGGAGGAATGCGATCGGCCGTTAAAATTACTACTTTCCCATCTTGCCAAACAGCAATAGATTCACCTAATTTGCGGTGTCTTTCTATAGCTGCGGCAACTGCCGATTTCAGTCCAACATTAATTTTTGTAGATAAAAGTTGTCTGGGTTTTGATTGTTTCATTTTATTTTTGAGTTATTTGATTCCAGCTTTCAACATTATAGATTATCTGTTCTTCCTCGATACTCCCTTCTGCCACTAACTGAGCAGTTTCGTGAGAGTTGTCATAGATAATCCAATTGTCGCACAGTGGCAAATACAGAGCAATCAAATTTCGCAGTCCTCTGTCATAGCGACGGCGGATGACATCTTCTGGGATAGAATGACCGCCGCTAGCTACCCGTCGGGCTACTCTTGCTATGGCTAGTTCTGGCGATCGCAACCAAAAGTAAATTAAGTTAATTGTATAATCTTTTGTTTTACAACTTCTGAGAAAAGCTGCAAAGCTGCGGGCCGCCAGAGTAGTCTCAAAGGCAAAATCAGTTCCAGAATTAGACAGAGTTTGCAGTCTTTCTAGCATGATGCGTCCGGCGGTAATGGCTACGGACTCTTGATTGAATGGTGAAAGTGCCGCCGCGATCGCATCAGCATTGATATATTCAAAACAGTCCAGAAAGTTGGGCAATAAACTCATTGATGCTGTGGTTTTCCCGGAACCGTTAGCGCCGCCAATTATGTAAAGATTCGGCATACATTCAACAGTTAAATTTACACTAAAGAATGAAAATTAAATAACTTACAATCTTTATTGTTCTTGTGGGATGGGCGTCCCGCCCGTTCTTTCTGGACGGGCGGGACGCCCATCCCACAAACTTGTGTAAATTATTTAATTTGCGATCCTAACTTTAGTTAATTAATCCGCTAGCAAATCCGGCCGCCTTTGGCGAGTTCTGGCAATTTGCTGTTCCTTGCGCCAGCGAGCAATTTGGGCGTGATTCCCAGACAGCAACACATCGGGCACCTTCAATCCCCGAAAATCCGCCGGCCTAGTGTACTGCGGATAATCCAAAAGCCCGTCTTCAAAACTCTCAAACTTCAGGGAATCTTCCTTTGCTACAGTTCCCCGCAGCAATCGCAAAACCCCATTAATCAAGGCCAAAGCGGGAATTTCGCCCCCCGTGAGCACAAAATCGCCCAGAGACACCTCGCGAGTGACCAAATGCAGCACTCGATCGTCCACACCCTCATAATGTCCGCAAATCAACACTAACTGATCGCATTCCGTCGCGAATTCCCGAAACATCGGCTGCTGCATCGGTTCCCCTTGCGGAGTCAGCAAAATCACCTCCCGCCTCGGCAAAATCGGCAGCGACTCCACCGCCGCAAAAATCGGTTCCGGCTTCATCAGCATCCCCACTCCACCCCCGTAAGGCTCGTCATCGACTCGCTGGTGCTTGTCTGTGGTAAAATGGCGGGGATTGACAAAATTTACCTCAGCAATCTTTTTAGCTAAGGCTTTGCCCATCAGTCCCGATGCTAGGGGAGCCAGGAAAAAGTCTGGAAATAGGGTAACAACGTCAAATCGCACAATAATTGGAATTTATTGACACATCACCCTCTAGTTTGACCCTTAGAGGTAGATCGGTTTTCAGTAATTGCTTTATTTTTTATAATTTCTTATAATTTCTGAGAATTTTTGTAAGTTAAATTCTCTTCCTTTGTTTACGGGCTAGTTTTGTATAAAGATCATCTGTTCTCAGAAATCTGTTCTCAGGACAGCCGATGCGAGTAAACTCACCCCAAACGACTGCGGGATAGTCCTACCCCGCACCAAAAAAATATTCACTCTTAAAAAGCCCCATTGTACCCACAGCCACGGCAAAATTAAATTTCACATCTCACAGAGGAAGACACACCATGCAGCAGTTGACATCTCAAGCCCTAGAACACAATATTGCCCAGCGCACAAAAACCTCGATTATGGTCATCGGGGGGGCCGAAGACAAAGTTCACGGGCGAGAGATTCTGAATACCTTTTTTTGCCGTGCTGGGGGTGCAAACGCTCGGCTGGCGATCGTCCCCTGCGCCTCGCGAGATCCCGAAGGAATTAGCAACCGCTACCGCACCATATTTGATGAAATGGGCGTTAGCGCCGTCAAAGTCATTGACATCCGCGAACGCGAACAAGGCGAAAACCCAGTCTGGAAAGATTATTTAGAAGACTGTACAGGCGTATTTATCACAGGTGGCGACCAACTGCGACTCTGTGGGCTGCTGGCTGACACCCCGCTGATGGAGAAAATTCGCGAATATGCTCTTTCGGGCAAGATTACCCTCGCCGGCACCAGCGCAGGTGCTGCGGTGATGGGATATCACATGATTGCAGGCGGCGGCAGTGGCGCCCCGCCGAACCGTTCTTTAGTAGACATGGCAAACGGACTGAACATTATTCCTGAGATCATCGTAGACCAGCATTTTCACAACCGCAACCGCATGGCTCGCTTGCTGTCGGCTGTGGCTTGCCATCCCGATCGCCTTGCTATTGGTATTGATGAAGACACCTGCGCTTTGTTTGAGGGAGATGATACTATGAAAGTTCTAGGTAAAGGCACTGTGACTATTGTTGATTCTAGGGAAAATTTTTATACCAACGAAGCCCTAGTAGGAGCGACAGAACCCTTAAGTCTGTTCAATATGCGCTTGCACGTTCTGTGTCACGGAGATTGCTACAATATGCCCCTAGGCAAACCAATGCCATCGGCAGCCTGTTCCGAGTCGGGATGGCCTGTGGAATGCCGCACAGCTAACTAAACGCAGAACATTAGAGTCATTGATTCGGGAGAAATTATGCGGCATTCCGGCCGAATAATGGATACGACGAAAGGATATATTCCGAACCAGCCACAGGCTGACGCCAGAAGGTAGAATCACAGAAGATTCTACCTTCTGACTTCTAGTTTATTGCTGCCATTGACTTGTACTTCTGTTTAGCCGATCTCTCAGCCATAAATTTTCAACACTGGCCAGTCCAAAAACGGGTACAAGCCCCGACGCTATGAATGTGGAGAACCCAAGATTTTAGATCAAAATTCAAGCTTCCAGGTTGATCTGTAGAATAAATCTCAAATCTCAAATCTCAAATCTCAAATAGACTGGCGGCCCATAACTGGAAATTCAATGCCAAACTGTTCGCAGCGAACAGTCGATCGAGCAATCTAGATCCAAATTGAATAAATGCTCCAATTACCTATAAGATTTAGCGACCCATACCCCTCTTACTGTCATGAAAATACTTAAAATTCAGACGTTACGCGGCCCCAACTACTGGAGCATCAGACGCCACAAACTTGTCCTCATGCGTCTGGATTTAGAAGAGTTGGCAGATAAAACCACAGCGCAAATTCCTGGATTCTACGAAGGGTTGATTGCCGCGCTGCCGAGTTTGGACGACCATTACTGTTCTCCCGGCCATCGGGGAGGCTTCCTGCAACGTGTCAGAGAAGGCACAATGATGGGACACGTCATCGAACACGTAGCCCTAGAACTTCAGCAAATGGCAGGAATGCCGGTCGGCTTCGGTCGCACCCGCGAGACTGCCACACCAGGCACTTACCAAGTAGTAATCGAGTATCAAAACGAACAAGCAGGTCGCTATGCTACCCGCGCCGGTGTGCGGATGTGCCAGAGCATTGCCGATACTGGCTCTTATCCAGCCGCAGAATTAGTCCAAGATTTAAGAGATCTCAGAGAGTTTGCTTTGTCGGCTGCCCTTGGGCCGAGCACGGAAACACTGATTAAGGAAGCAGAAGCTCGCGGTATTCCCTGGATACCCTTGAGCGCCCGGTTTATGATTCAACTAGGCTACGGGGTACACCAAAAGCGGATTCAGGCAACTCTGAGCAACCGCACGGGAGTTTTGGGGGTAGAACTAGCCTGCGATAAGGAAGGTACTAAAAATATCCTCGGTGCTGCCGGCGTGCCGGTTCCCAGAGGGACGGTGATTAATTATTTGGATGAACTGCGCGCGGCGATCGAAGATGTCGGCGGTTTTCCGATCGTCCTTAAACCCCTAGATGGCAACCACGGACGCGGAATTACGATCGACATCAACTCCTGGGAAGTAGCAGAAGAAGCCTACGACTTAGCCAGCGCAGCATCGAAAACCAAAAATGTGATTGTTGAGCGCTATTACACCGGCCGCGACCACAGAGTATTAGTCGTCAACGGGCAAGTCGTAGCAGTAGCAGAACGAGTCCCCGCTAACGTCGTGGGTAACGGCAAGTCTACAGTAGAACAGCTCGTTGAAGAAGTGAACCGCGATCCACAGCGGGGAGACGGACACGACAACGTGCTCACCCGGATCACGATCGACAAATTGACCCTCGATTTGCTGCAAAAACAAGGATACGCGATGGACTCCGTAGTGCCCGCCGGCGAAAGAGTATTTTTGCGCGCGACAGCAAATTTGAGCACCGGTGGCATTGCAGTCGATCGCACCGACGAAATCCACCCCGAAAACGTCTGGCTGTTTTCCAGAGTCGCCAAAATCATCGGTTTGGACATCGCCGGCATTGACGTAGTAACATCCGACATTTCCCAACCCCTGCGCGATACGAACAGCGTCATCGTCGAAGTCAACGCCGCACCGGGTTTCAGAATGCACGTCGCGCCGAGTCAGGGTTTGCCCCGCAACGTCGCCGGCGCAGTCTTCGATATGCTTTTCCCATCGCCTCAACCCAGCCGGGTGCCGATTTTAGCGGTAACTGGAACCAACGGCAAAACTACAACCACTCGCCTGCTGGCCCACATTGTCAAGCAAACGGGTCAAATTACCGGTTACACGACTACCGACGGCACTTACATCGGTGAATATTTGGTCAATAGCGGAGATAATACTGGGCCGCAGAGTGCTCAGTTGATTTTGTCCGATCCGACGGTGGAAGTGGCGGTGCTGGAAACGGCTAGAGGTGGAATTTTGCGATCGGGCTTGGGCTTCGATCAGTGCGATGTGGGCGTTGTTTTGAACGTCGCAGCCGATCACTTGGGCATCGGCGATATCGAAACCGTGGAACAACTAGCCAAGCTCAAGAGCGTCCTCGTCGAGTCAGTAATGCCCAAAGGCTATGCAGTTTTGAATGCAGACGACCCGCTGGTATCACATATGGCGCAGCGTGTCAAGGCTCAAATTGCATATTTTTCGATGAACCCGGACAACGAACTGGTTGCCAAACACACCGCAGCGGGCGGGCTGTCTGCGATTTACGAAAATGGGTATTTGTCAATCTTAAAAGGCGATTGGACACTGAGAATTGAGCAGGCTGTGAATGTGCCGCTGACGATGGGCGGGCGCGCGCCGTTTATGATTGCTAATGCTTTAGCGGCTTGTTTGGCGGCTTTTGCCCAAGGAGTGAAAATAGAGGATATTCGATCGGCTTTGTCAAGCTTTCAAGCATCCGTCGGTCAAACTCCCGGACGGATGAATTTGTTTAATTTGGGCAGCTATCACGCTTTGCTGGACTACGCCCACAACCCGCACAGCTACAAAGCTTTGGGCAGTTTCGTGCTGAATTGGCAGGGAATGCGGATCGGGGTAGTTGGTGCGCCAGGGGATAGACGAGATGAAGATTTTGTCACCCTGGGCAAACTTTCGGCCGATATGTTTGATCGTATTATTGTCAAAGAAGATATTGACAGACGTGGCCGAGAACCCGGTGTCGTGGCTAAGTTGATTTGTCAGGGCATTGCCGAGGCGATCGCTGCACGCACCCCAGATCAATCCAAAGTTCAATACGAGTTGATTCTCGACGAAACAATTGCTGTTAACAAGGCTTTAGATGAAGCGCCGAAGGGCAGTTTGGTGGTGATTTTACCGGAAGGCGTCACCAAAGCTCTGACTTTGATTGAAGCGCGGAAGCCGATTCAGGAATCTGTGGTAAATGCTGCTATTGTCGATCGGGTTTCTGAATCGCAGAATAGTTTAAAACCGACAGTGGTAAATCAAGGCTAAACTGTAAATTTTCATTGAATTAATAGGTTGGGTTGACTTGTGTTAAACCCAACCTATTTGTTTGAGGAATTACGTAGTTTTTGTGCTTTTTAAAATTTTAGCCTGCTCCATCGCCAGTATGCAAATCTTTCAATAATTTTTCGGCCAGTTCAATCAGTTCGCATACAGATTTTTGCGTAAGTTGTGTAGTTTTAAACCCGTGAGCAATAGCATTCCGCAAAGAAAGCGCATTCATTAATAACTGATACTCAGATTTAGAAATTACGCCCTCTACCGTCAGTTGTTTCACTAAATACAGCGGATATAATCTTTGCAAACTTAGCTCTTCTTTCTGGGCAACAATCCTCAAAGTTGCCTCAACTAAAGACCAAGAATATAGCATTGCTGACTCTAAATGTTGTGTGACAAGTTGCTTGGCAACTTGTAAACCCAACTCTATTTCATGTTCTTGAAAAGAATCCTCAGCTTTGGGAACCTCGACTGCATCCTCCGAGTTAGTCATCACTAACTCAAACCTCCAACCAGGATTTTCTGCTACTGCTTGGGCTAAATTGCGTAGATATGTACTAGAGGGTGAGTTGAGTGAAGCGCGTGACTTGACTACAATAACCACCGACTCTTCGCCCCGGCGCACTATCAGATCCGGGCGATAGCTTTTAAGGAAGTCCGGTAAATCTTCAGAGTTTGGATGAAATGAAATTTCATAACCTTTCTCACGATACTCCTCTGCTAGTTTTAGCAGTCGCTCTCTTTCTATGTTTGCAGTTGCGGTTGCGATCATGTCAGTACCTCTTGATCAGGAGCATCAATTACGACAATGTGCAAGAATTCATTACCACGGGCAAATCCTTCCGCCAGAATTGAGGTCATATTTTCTACTTTAAAGTTACCTGATAAATTCCTCTTGCGGGCTAGGACATCAGTTACTTGATCGTCATCGACATAGCGTCGCCCGATAATTGCATCTTGAATTGGCTTTACTATATTGTCCACATCGATTTTAACAGAATCGTAGAAATAAGTTATCTGGAGCATAACTAGGCCAGTAGCTGTTTTCTGCTCCGAAGACCAGTATTTTTCTGCCTCTTGCCTCACCGTGATTTTCCAAGCTTTAAGACGATCTCGCCTACGAGCTTGTTGTGATACTGGTGGGCCATCTACTATGAACTCAAATCTCGCCAAAGTGTTTCTAAATAGAAGACTGGGGATTATTTTACATCTTAACTGTCGCCCACTGAGTAATCGGTGCCAGTTGTAGGGTGCGTCGCTCGTTTAATCTGGCATTGTGGGGCGAGAGTTGTTTTTGGCGACGCACCCTACGTTGAATTAAGTGAACCGTATTGTGCTAAGCAGTTCCGCATTTAAATTGTGTGTCAATAATCAATCAAACAATGAGTGGGGTGGGCACGCGAGCCCGCGTCGAATATGCAATTTAAATGCAGAATAGCTTATACTTAAGAAAAACTTTGTAAATCTTCCTCAGATAGCTGAGCTATTTTCATTAATGCTCTCAAGGTTCCAACTTTCAAATCTTGATTTCGGTGAACAGGAATTGACAAAATTTGTTCTAGTTCCGGGTTTTCATAGATATGATGACTGCCGGTAACTCTTTTCAAAACCCAACCTTTCTGCTCTACTATTTTACAAAGTCGCTTCCCCGAAATAGATTTCATACAGCAATTTCCACAACTCGATCTGTGGAGGCAATTGCTTCACGACTATTAGCAACTTCGAGCCAACCTTCAATCGCATCTTTTAAATTAATTATTACTTCTTCTATCGTGTCTCCTTCAGTTATGCAGCCGGGAAGCCCTGGAACTTCTGCCCAATAGCCACCTTCTTCTGCGGGATGTACGATCGCTCTAATTTTCATATATTTATTGAGGTATTTTTCAAGCACTAAAGCCATAAAAACCCGGTTGCTACGCAAAATCTTCGTTGTGAACGATCGACTTTAAGGCAGAAGCCGGGTTTTTGACTCCGCTTGTATCTAGGAATATCGTCAAACATATTATAGCAAATATCAATACTAAAGCGTCCTAACCGCCTTGGCGCTTGCTATCAAGCAAAATCGCCAGATCGATCGCCAATCCGAACCAATCTAACTATAGAATAAGGAAAAAGCAAGCAGCAGGGTTGAAAAATGAATGAAGCCGATCGCACCAGAGTCGAAACATTCATCACACGCTGGGACGGTTCTAGCGGTAACGAACGGGCAAACTACCAGCTATTTTTTGCGGAAATGTCCGATGCGCTGGGAGTCGATCGCCCGATCGATAAAGGCAGAATTCCCAACGATCCCTACTGCTTTGATAAAGATGTCAAAATTTTTCACCCCAGCGGGAAAGTCACTCCGGGGTTTATCGACTTTCACAAAGCAGAGCATTTTTTAATAGAAGCAAAACAGGGCGGAACCACGGGTAAAAAGGGAACTGCAAAGCGAGGAACCAATACCTATTTGCGAGAAATGGAGAAAGCCTTTGTGCAAGCAGTTGCCTATACGCGCAGTCTCAGCAGCAAACCGCCGTTTTTGTTAACTTGCGATATTGGCGATCATTTTGAGTTGTGGATGGGCTTTAGCGGCGACTATGGCGGCTATGGGGCGCGGCGAGAAATTGGATTGACGGAACTCCGAAAAGCGGATGTTTTCGATTTATTTGTGGATATTTTCAGCAATCCGCAGCAGCGCAACCCGGAGAAGATTGCGGCGCGGGTGACGCGGGAAGTGGCGGCAGATTTGGCAGAGTTGGCGAAGGGAATGGAGGCGAATGTCGATCGCGCCAGCGACTCCCAAAAGGAGTATCCGCAGCAAGTCGCGCAGTTTTTGATGCGCTGTATTTTTACTATGTTTGCTGAGGATGTCGGGTTGCTGAAGGAACATCTGTTTACGAAGGCGCTAGAAACGCGATGGATTCTCAACCCTAAGACGTTTAAACCGGAGGTAGAGGCGCTGTGGGAAGCGATGAATGAGGGGACGATTTTTGGTTTTCATGGCAAGTTGTTGCGGTTTAATGGCGGATTGTTTGCGGATTCTACGGCGTTTGCGTTGACAAAGGCGCAGTTGCAGGTGTTGTTGCAGGCGGCGAAGCGGGATTGGTGTAATGTGGAACCGGCGATTTTTGGGACGTTGTTGGAGAGGGCGCTGGATACGCGGGAAAGAAGTAAGTTGGGGGCGCATTATACGCCGCGATCGTATGTGGAACGCTTGGTAAAACCTGTAGTGATGGAGCCTTTGGGCGATCGCTGGATTGCGGTACAAGCGGAGGTTAAACAGTTGCTCAACGCGGGGGAAGCGGAACCGACTGCAAATCAGCAAAAAAAGGCGATCGCAGTTTTAGAAGCATTTCTGACGGAGTTACAACAGGTGAAAATTCTCGATCCGGCGTGCGGATCGGGGAATTTTTTGTATGTGACGTTGGATTTATTAAAAGGGTTGGAGTCGGAGGTGTTGCGGCGTTTGGAGGATGTCACAGGCGCGGCGCAGTTGCGGTTGGATATTAATCAGGTGAATCCGAGTCAGTTTTTGGGGATTGAGATTAATCCTAGGGCGGCGGCGATCGCAGATTTGGTGATTTGGATTGGCTATTTGCAGTGGCATTTTCGGCGATTTGGGGATCTTCCGCCGATCGAACCTGTGTTGCGGGAGTACAAGAATATTGAACACGGGGATGCGGTGTTGGCCTATGACGGGGTAGAACCTGATGTCGATGCGGCGGGGAAGGTACGGACTCGCTGGGGGGGACGGATGATGAAAAGTCCGGTGACTGGTGAGGATATTCCCGATCCGACAGATCAAGTAACGATTTATCGGTATTTGAATCCGAGGGCTACGGTGTGGCCGGAGGCGGATTATATTGTGTCGAATCCGCCGTTTATTGGAAATGCGAGGATGCGGGAGATGTTAGGGGATGGGTATGCAGAAACGTTGAGGAAAGTTTATAAGGATGTGCCGGATACTGTTGATTTTGTAATGTACTGGTGGCACAAAGCAGCGGAATTGGTTCGATTGAGTCAAGTTGAGCGATTTGGATTTATTACCACAAACAGTATTCGCCAAGTTCGGCAGCGGAAAGTTATTGATTTTCATTTTGCACAGAAGAGTCCAACCAGATTAATTTTTGCTATTCCCGATCACCCTTGGATTGATGGAGGTGCAGCAGTCAGAATTGCAATTACAGCAGGTGAATTAGATGACCTCAAAAAGCCTGTAAGGATTGCCGAACTTGGTACAGTAGTTGCTGAGTGTGAAGGAGAGACACCCGAAGACTCAGCAGAGCAAGTAGAAGTGCAGTTGCAGAAGGTAGGGCTAATTTTTAGTAACCTTCAAGCTGGTGCTGATTTAACTCAATCTCAACCGCTTCTGGCTAATGATAGGATCTCCAGTCGAGGTGTTATGCTATTTAGTTCGGGGTTTATTGTTGAGCAATCTGACTTTAAAGAGATTGAGTCTGAAGTTCTTTTCTCATACATCAATGGACGAGACTTTATGCAACGTTCTCGCAATGTGCGCGTCATTGATTTATTTGGTCTAAAAGCTGATCAAGCTCAAGAACTATATCCAAAAGCATTCCAATGGGTGTTAGATAAAGTTAAACCTGAACGAGATACTAACCGTGATAAGAGCCTCCGAGAAAACTGGTGGATATTTGGTCGTCCCAGAACTGAAATTCGACCAGCACTAAAGGCACTACAGCGTTACATGGCTACAGTAGAAACAGCGAAACATCGAGTATTCGTATTTTTAGATCGAAATGTTTTACCTGATAATATGTTGATTGCGATCGCCCTTGATGATGCTTATTTCTTGGGAGTTCTTTCGAGTCGAATTCATGTTGTGTGGGCAGTAGTAGCAGGCGGAACATTAGAAGATAGACCGCGTTACAACAAAACTCGATGCTTCGACCCCTTCCCATTCCCCGACCCAACCGAAACCCAAAAACAAACCATCCGCGAACTCGGAGAACGCCTCGACAGCCACCGCAAACGAGTCCAAACCGCTAACCCCGAAGTCACCATCACCGGGATGTACAACCTCCTCGAACAACTCCGCAAAGGCGAACCCCTCAACGACAAAGACAAAGCCTTCAACCAAAAAGCCCTAGTCTCCACCCTCAAACAAATCCACGACGAACTCGATACCGCCGTATTTGCCGCCTACGGTTGGGAATCCACCCTCACCGACGACCAAATCCTCGAAAACCTCGTCACCCTCAACGCCCAACGCGCCGAAGAAGAACGCAACGGACACATTCGCTGGCTGCGCCCCGACTACCAATCTCCCGGCGAAACCTATGTACAACCAACTCTCGAAGGTATCACCACCGAAACCGAAACCGCGATTATTCCCACCGAACAACAACCCTTTCCCAAAACCCTCAAAGAGCAACTTTCCGCCATCCGCGACTTATTGGGCACCCAAAGCGGCGAATGGACTGCTACCCAAGTCACCTCCCATTTCAAAGCAGCAAATCGCAAACAAAAAGTCATTCTCGACTGTTTGGAAAGCTTGGAAGATTTGGGAATTTTGCTCAGTCACGATGAAGGTGGCGTGACTTTCTGGCATCTTGCAGAAGTTTAGGGCGTTGCACTTGTTATCATGAGCTTATCCATCAAGAGGTTATCTAATGCTAGAAACCACCATCTTAGAAACCCTGGTCAAGTTGCCAGATTCCCTGAAACAGGAAGTGCTACACTATGTAGAATTCTTGGCGGCAAAATATGCAACTAACGAGTTTGCCGTAAATCCTCCTCAAAAGAAACGTCAAGCAGGGATGATGAAAGGCACATTTGTTTTACCGCTTTCCGATAACTTTGATGTACCATTAGAGGATTTTCAGGAGTATATGGAATGAGTGCATTGCTCCTCGATACTCACACTTTTATTTGGTTTTCAGAAAATGCTCCTAACCTATCACTTACCTTGAAGGAGCAGATTGAATCCGCCGATAGAGTCTATTTGAGTATTGCCAGTCTTTGGGAAATTGCCATCAAAGTCAGCATTGGTAAACTGAAACTGCAAACAGACTATGCAGACATCGAAGCTCAGTTACCTGCTGCTGGCATCTTGTTACTGCCAATTTCATTTGCGGATACTGTACAGGTTCGCAACCTACCATTCCATCATCGCGATCCATTCGATCGCATTTTAATTGCTCAATCCATTAATCATTCTTTAGTTTTAGTCAGCCGTGATGAAATGTTTGATGCTTATGCTGTTCAAAAACTCTGGGAATAAACTAGATTATTATCGCCAGTGCATCGAAAAGTTACTGATCGAATCGGGTGAAGACCCGCCAATTAATGGTCAGATAGAAGTAGAATTTGTTTTTGACAAAGAACGCGATCGCTATCTGGTTATCGATTTAGGATGGAATGAACATCACCGTATTTATAACTGCTTCATTCACTTAGATATCAAGGATGGAAAAATTTGGATTCAGCGCAATCAAACCGATCGAAGTTTGGCTGATAAATTAGTACAAATGGGGATTTCCAAAGAAGAGATCGTGTTAGGAGTTCAGCCTCCCTATGCGCGAGAGTATACAGGGTATGGAGTTGCATAGGAAATTGCCTCTCCATTAAATTTTCGGTATCGATAATATATTGAGTCATAGGGCTTCAGACTCAGGAAAATCGATATCGGAATTTCGATCGCGGCGATATGCTTCAACATATTTCGTGACTTCATTTAGCAACGGATTACATCTCAAAAGAGGTGAAACATTCAACATCGGACGCGCCTCATACCAAGCAATCCGATCGTCAATTTCTAGCTGATTATCCAGATAAAAACTAATCGCATCAAAAACTTGAGCAGCCGTCACGAGTTGAAGTAACTTCTGTGGGATTTCTTCAGGCTTTATTCCCGATTTCCAAAACACCACAATATCCCGTACAGTAACTTGAGTGTCTGCAATAATCGGTTCCCCCTGCAAAACTTCAGGATTGCGGGTGACATAGCGAGAAATGCTTGTAGAAGATAGCGAACTGGTCATGACGACCTCATAAAACAATGTAAACTAACTTTCATATTAGCATAGTGGACAGAAGACACCTATCATGATTCATCTCTCTCATCTCTTCCTCTGTGTTCTCTGCGTACTCTGTGGTTAAATAATTCCGATCCAAATCAGAATTGATATTACCCCTTAACTACCACCCACTGAGTAATCGGTGCTAGCGGTTTCCAACCCACAAAAGAACCGATCGCCCCAGCGCGCTGAATCCCAATTCTGATCAATTCGCCGCCGTGCAAAGAATGCCATTGCAAAACCTTTAATTCGCTTTCAACAGTCACCGCATTTACCACCAAACGGCCGCCTTCACCTAAAGCATTCCAACAAGTTTCTAACAAAGCCTCAGCAGTGACACCGCCGCCGATGAAAATAGCATCCGGTGGCGGCAAATTTGCCAAAGCAGCCGGTGCGTCTCCCGCCACGATTTTGAGTTCGGGAACACCCAAATTAGAGGCATTTTCGGCAATATATTCCAGTCTAGTTGGATGACGCTCGATCGCGATCGCCCGACAACTCCGATGACACCGCATCCACTCAATCGCGATCGAGCCGCAGCCAGCGCCCACATCCCACAGCAACTCCCCCGGAATCGGCGCTAACGCAGACAGAGTAACGGCTCGAACCTCCCGTTTAGTCAACTGTCCATCGTGGCGATAGGCAGAATCCGGTAAACCCGAAGTGCGGGGAAGCAGCAGAGTTTCGCGATCGGCTGTAACTGCAATGGCGATCGCGTTCAAATCCGCCAAATCCGCCACATTCCAAGCCGCTGCAACCCCCTCGATCCGCCGTTCCGCCTCCGACCCCATCCGCTCGAACACAGTCATCAAACTGCTGCCAAAACCCCGCTGTGTCAACAATTCGGCGACTTTTCCCGGTGTGTGTCGATCGGCACTCAACACCAGCAAGCGTGCACCGGGATAGAAAGCAAGGGCGATCGAGGCGATCGGGCGATTTGTTAAACTAAAAGTCTCAACATCCGCCAGCGCCCAACCCAAACGCGCGCAAATCAGACTAAAAGCCGATGCTGCGGGAATTATTGTCATTTCGGCGATCGGAATTTGGCGCGACAGCGTGACACCAATCCCGTGACACATCGGATCGCCACTTGCGAGCACGCAAACAGACTCTCCTCGACGGCTGATGATGCTGTCAACTGTTGTTTGTAGTGGTGAAGCCCAAATTAATTTTTCGCGGGTGTCGTCTGTTGGTAGCATTGCGAGGTGGCGCGCGCCCCCGACAACGATTTTAGATTGATCGAGTAGGGAAAGGGCGATCGGGCTCAATCCCAAAAGTCCGTCTTCGCCAATCCCCACCACCGAAAGCCATTTGTCCATTGAGTTTTTACTGTTAATTACAACTTATCAATTCTCAAGAATAATATGGGATTTTTATTCATAATTCTTGCTTCTACTTGCCTCATTCCCAGTCTTTCTGCTACTTTTTGCGACTCGATGTTTGGGCGATTCCCTACGGGATAGCTTCGCTTCACGCAGCTTGCGACAACATACTCAAAGCCAAGTTCATCAATAGATACAAAAAAAACCAATATTAAATATGAAGAAAAAAGAGAACGAAGTAATCGGGTTCGGCTGCGTAACTGCGATTGTTCTGTTATTCGGATTCACAGGTATTACGGTATGGGAGAACCGAGCATTTCTACGTCTAGTTGACGGTCCCCCTTGCCTTTACTACGATTCTTCGGAAGTAAATCCTTTAATTGTGGGTCAAACGACTAAGCTAAAAATCGCGAGTACCGACGACCCTTCAGGGTGTAATGTACGAAATACGCAGTCCGAGAAACAGTGGGTGTGGTCGTCTGACAATGCAGGAATCGTCAAAGTTTCCTCAAAGGGAATTGTGACTGGTATTGCGCCGGGAGAGTTTTCCGTCTTCGCAAAAAAAGGTGGAGAAGAAACACTCTCTATGTCCGGTATTGTTTACCCGCCTGATTGGACACTTCGGATTCTACCAGAAGTTGCAACCGTCCGCGTGGGCGATCGCATTACCTTTAAAATGTTTGTCTCCGATTCAAAGGGGAGATTGCTTCCGCCAGTAACTTATTTCCGATTTTCGACTACAGACTATCAGCAACCGATACCTGGTGCACCCAGCAAATCTCCCAATCTGGAGCCGTTGCTTGCTCAAACGCAATCAGCGGGCACATTTCAAGCGCTGCGACCGGGAACTGTTACTATTACTGGGGCAATGGGCGATCGCACTAGCCAAGCCAAATTAACCATAAAATAACAAGTATCGTTGCATTGGTATGAATCTGGGCCAGCGAATCAATTTAACTGAGTCCTGGATGCACTTTAACCAAAGAAACCGGGTTTTTTAGCGAATCTGCGGTCTGCAACCTTTATATTTTTGTAAAAAAGTCTGTTTCTCGCTATTCCTCTGAAAACTATACAAAATTAGCGGGCATTTGTTAAGAAAGTTGAGAATTTTCGCTGCGGGCGATCGACTTGTGATACATTTCTTAAACCTGAAAGCGGGAAAGTCCGGTGCAATTCCGGCGCTGTGCCGCAACTGTGAGAGTCAGAATGCCGATTTCGGGGCGCGTTTTGCGCGTTTACTTGTAGGTTCCCTGCGTCGCACGGGGAAGGAGATTATTTGTTAGTTTTGACTGATTTACCGACTTGTCCGGGCCTATTCTCCGGTTCTCGCGCCCGCGACGGAATATTATCGAGGATGCGGATTCCGGGGGGAATTTTAAGCGTACAACAATGTTGGTCGATCGCCAATTTAGTCGATCGCTACAGTACCGGCTGTTTGCAAATCACAAATCGCGCAAATTTGCAAATTAGAGAATTGCACTCAGAAATTCCCCCAGAAGTTTGGCAAGATTTGCAGGAATTGGGATTAGCGTCTCGCCGCGTTGAAGTTGACCCGATTCGTAATATGATGGCAAGCCCAACAGCAGGAATCGACAGACAGCAGTTACTCGATACTCGCCCCCTAGTGAAAGCTTGGGATGATTACCTGCAAACTCATCCTGAGTTATCGGAACTTTCCGCTAAATTCAGCATTGGTTTTGATGGCGGGGAATTAGTCTCAATCCGCAATTTACGGAACGATATTTTATTAGTAGCAGAAAGCATTCCGACAAATTATGAAATAGTTTTCCGCCTACATTTAAACAGCAATACAGCAATTATTCTCGAACAATCGCAAACTATTTCAGTATTAGCAGCCCTCGCTAATGTCTATCTGGAATACACCAAAAATCGGCCGCGAATTGAGGGCAAAAAACCGCGCTTGCGGCACTTGCTAGCCGATTGGGGCGTTGAAAGTTATCTCGAAAAAGTAGAGACAAAATTGCCGTTTCCCTTGAGGCGAAGCGCGATCGAACTTTCAGAAAGAGCGATCGAACCTAACGCCAATCTCGGCATCCACCGTCAGCAACAGTCGGATTTCTCCTACATCGGCATTGCCCTGCCTTTAGGCAAGCTAGAATCAAAGCAACTGCGGAATTTGGCAAACTTAGCCAAAAATCTCGCCAACGGCACTCTGAGGCTTACACCGTGGCAAAATCTGGTGATTTCCGACATCCCCAACTCCCAAGTTTCTGAGGTCAAACAGCAAATCGCCGATTTAGGATTGCACTCATCCGCAACTAACCTAGATTCCTGCTTAGTTGCTTGCGCCGGTAGCAGCGGCTGCGCGTCGGCGGCGACAGATACTCAAAGTCACGCCCTAGAAATGGCGAGGGATTTAGCGCAAAAACTGACGATCAACCGATCGATCAACATCCATTTCAGCGGCTGCGAAAAATCCTGCGCCCAACACCAGCCAATAGACATCACCCTAATAGGAATTCAGATTGAGCAGGGAAACCAGACGATCGCAGGTTACAACATTTATGTAGGTAAAAAAGACTTGCCCTTTGGACGGCAAATCTTCCCCGCTGTGACTGTCACCGAGATGCCCCGCGCGATCGAGCAAATGCTTCGAGTATATCAGCAGTTGCGAGAACATCGGGAGTCATTTGGCGAATTTTGCGATCGATGGGCGATCGACAAATTGCAGAAATTACTTAGCCCAGAAAATCAGAATTAAAACAAAAAATATCCATTAAAACCGAAAAATTGTAATCATCTCCCCTTCTCTTTCTTACTTCGCGCCCTTAGCGCCTTTGCGGTTCATTTAAAAAGCTATTTCATCAATCAAACAAACTACCCATAATAACAATTTCAAATAAAGTTAAGTACAGTCTTTTAATGCCCAATGCCCAATGCCCAATGCCCAATTCCCAATTCCCAATTCCCAATTCCCAATTCCCAATTATTTTAATGATTGACTACATCCGAGACGGAACAGAAATCTACACAAAATCCTTCGCCACAATCCGCGCCGAAGCAGACTTGTCAAGCCTACCAGCAGACTTAGAAACAGTCGCCGTGCGACTAATTCACAGTTGCGGAATGATCGACATCGTTACAGACTTAGCAGCTTCCCCCGATGCCGCCACCCACGGGCGCAAAGCCCTCGCAGCAGGCGCGCCGATTCTGTGCGACGCCCGAATGATAGCCGAAGGCATCACTCGCAAACGTCTCCCCGCCGACAATCCAGTGATTTGCACCCTCTGGCATCCCGATGTCCCGGAGTTGGCGCGCCAAATCGGCAATACTCGATCGGCAGCAGCACTCGATTTATGGCTAGATAAGTTAGATGGTGCAGTTGTCGCGATCGGCAATGCCCCGACTGCTTTATTCCGACTGCTGGAAATGCTAGATGCGGGAGCTCCCAAACCAGCGTTAATTCTGGGTTTCCCGGTAGGATTTGTGGGGGCGGCTGAATCCAAAGCCGAACTCGCTGCCAACAGTCGGGGAGTGCCATTTATCGCGCTACACGGGCGCCGAGGTGGCAGTGCAATGGCAACGGCGGCCGTGAATGCGTTAGCTCAAGAGGACGAACTATGACTAAGACTACTGGTAAATTGTACGGATTGGGTATCGGCCCTGGCGATCCGGAATTGATTACATTGAAAGCTTATCGGATTTTGCAATCGGTGCCGGTGATTGCGTATCCGGCGATGGAAAATGGTAAGGTGCTGGCGCGGGCGATCGTCGCAGATTATTTGCGTCCAGAACAAATTGAGATTCCGATGCCGCTGCCTTTTAGTCCCACGCGATCGTCTCAACCTTATTATGATATTGCAGCCGAGAAAATTGCCGCCCACCTCACCGAGGGCCGGGATGTGGCGGTTTTGTGCGAGGGCGAACCTTTTCTCTACGGCTCGTTTATGTATTTGTTTAACCGCTTGTCGGGAAAGTTTACTACCGAAGTTGTGCCGGGAATTTCTTCGACTATGGCGAGTGCGAGTGCGCTGGGAGTGCCGCTGACTTATCGTAACGATGTGTTAAGTATTATGCCTGCGACGCTGGATGCGGATATTTTGCGCGATCGGCTGGCGCTGGTTGATGCTGCTGTGATTATTAAGCTGGGGAGGCACTTTGCGAAAGTCCGGGATGTGCTGATTGAGTTGGGACAGTTCGATCGCGCACTATATATAGAACGCGCAACTATGCCGAATCAGCGAATTCGGGCGATCGCAGATGTCGATCCGGCAGAGGTTCCCTATTGGGCACTGGTGATGATACCCAGCCAGCAAAAGTCTGTATCTTGAGCTCACAGACGGATACTTGCTTCAAGACAGGAGTTATGGATCTCAAACAAAGTTTACAAATGAGAGATATCGGCCAGATTTATCTGTGCAGTCAATCTAAAATCTCTCATCTCTCACCTCAAATCAACTGACTATCCCGTGCCTGAAAGCGGCACACTTCCAGGCTTATCCTTTTTGTGTCAATTCTTTGCCTTTTTTCCACAATTTACGATAGTTATAGCTCAAGCTTATATCTCCCATCAGTTAAACTGTTGTTACATCTCTTTACAAAGCTGAGAATATGCTTTATGTTTATTACATGGCGGAACACAAAGCCGTCACGAACATTGAAAAATACATAACGCAATCATAAAACAATGACAGCAACCTTACAGCAGCGCGAAAGCGCCAATCTGTGGTCGCAGTTTTGCAACTGGGTC
>NZ_JAUBVR010000084.1:0-23547 GCF_036705955.1 Microcoleus sp. A6-C6
GTTAAGACTTAGGCTGGTCAGTACAGCTTGCTTGATTTCTCTTACAAGCTCAGTGGCTTTAGCCCTGAGTTACTGACTCGCGATCGATGATACAGCCTCATAAATATTGCACCCAATATACAAGCCAGCTTCGGGACTCCCGGAACTTAAGCTTGAGTGTTGGAGGTTGCCAAGAATAGGGTATCACGCGATCGCCCTTTAATCTCTTCCTGATTTTTATGCAGTTTGGGATTCCGGGCGATCGAGCTTTTTGTCACCCTTGCATCACCGACAAATCTCTCACACCCACCGACACGAAAGGGTTTCGGAGACCCCAATTAATTAATTCATTTTTGTTGACAAATTGATAGACTTGTGTATTTGGATCCAGACCGACATTCTGTTGCCCAAAGTTAGGAAGATTGCCTAAATTCGCCGCTGGTCGATCGACCAAAAAATCACTAACTGGATAAATATCACGACTCTGACTCGAAAGCAAGCTATCGACCGCAATATTGCTGACAGGTTCGCCCACATAGCTAGTATCCGTCAGCGGGCCGCCATTTAAGGATTTAGCCGATCGACCATCAGCCTCTCCCGTCAGCAAATCGATGCTGCTGGCCCGAATATCCGCCGAGACAACAACCACCGCAGGCGGAGTCGTTTGAATGAAACCCGGCCGCGGAACTTCCCTGATGACGTAACTACCTACCGGAACATTGCGGAAACTGTAATTGCCCTGACTGTCGCTGAATGTGTTCGCTTCGCCCGAATCTAGACTGCTGTTGTTATTCAGGTCGATGTAAATTTGGGTATTGGCGATCGGCGGTTCCCCGGCATCTAGGCGACCGTTGGCATTAAAATCGTTAAATTTGACACCGCTGATCGTACCCGTCACCAACACGTTGCCAAAGCTGAGATTAGTGGCATTTGTGCCGTTACTCACGGCGATCGGAGTCGGATTGGGCGTGGTTTGTCGGAAACCGGGCTGCGGGACTTCCCTGACGAAATAGGTGCCTTGGGGCAAGTTGATAAAAGAGAAATTGCCTTGGGGGTTGGTTAAAGTCGAAGGTTCGTTGGGATCGCGGGCGTTGTTGTTGTTGAGGTCGATGTAAATCGGCCAGTTGGCAACTCTCGGTTCCGTCGGTTCGTTGATACCGTTAGCGTTGAGGTCGTTGAACTTGAAGCCGCTGATGCTACCGGTGGGGAAATTGTTGCCGAAATTGATGCCGACAGCGTTAGTGTTGCCCGTAATGTCGATCGCCCCTGGATTTGGCGTAGTCTGAGCCCATCCCGGTTGCTGAACTTCCCTCACCAAATAGCGGCCGGGGGAAACATTGGCAAAAGTGTAGTCGCCTTGCGGGTTAGTGATGGTATTCGGTTCGCCCGGATCGAGGCTGTTGTTGCCATTAAGGTCGAGGTAAACTTGCCAGTTGGGCAGAGGCGGATCTGTCGCATCTCGGACGCTGTTGGCATTGAGGTCATTGTACTTGAGACCGCTAATGCTGCCGACAAAAAAGACATTGCCAAAATTGACGTTGTTGATATTGGCGTTGGAAGTAACGTTAATCGGGCCTGGGTCAGGCGTAGTTTGCCGAAAACCCGGTTGCTGGACTTCTCTCACCAAATATCTGTCTGCGGGAACATTGACAAAAGCGTAATTGCCTTGAAAGTTTGTAATAGTAGAAGGTTCGCCGCCGTCGAGCCTGTTGTTGCGGTTGAGATCGAGGTAAATTTGCCAGTTAGCTAGGGGTGGTTCGCCCAAGTCTTGGCTGCCGTTGCTGTTGATGTCGTTGAATTTAGTGCCTGCGATCGTCCCGGCGTTAAAGTTGTTGCCAAAATTGATATTGCCAGCATTTGTCCCGCTGTTAATCGTGATGGGTGCGGGATTTGGCGTAGTTTGGCGAAAGTTCGGCTGCTGGACTTCCCTAACTTGGTAAGTCCCAGGCGGCAGGTTGACGAAGGTGTAGTTGCCTTGGGCGTTGGTGAGGGTGGAAGGTTCATTAAAGTCAAATCGATCGTTATTGTTGAGGTCGAGGTAGATTTGCCAGTTAGGAATTGGCACATCACCGCCATCGGGGCGCCCGTTGGCGTTGAAGTCGTTGTATTTATTGCCGCTGATGCTGCCGACTTGGAAGTTGCCGATGTTGACGTTGCCGATGTCTATTTGGCTGGCGGTTCTGGTGGGGATGCTGGATTCGGTCATGGTGTTGAAGAAAGCCCAATGAACGCTGTTTAATCTTTGCTCTACGGCAATCTAGCAGTTTTTTTGCCAATTGCAGCTATTTCAGGGGATTAATTTTTTGATCGGAGGGAGTGGGAGAGGGGGAGATTGGGAGAGTGGGAGATTGGGAGAGGGGGAGAGTGGGAGATTGGCAATTCTGCGATGAACATCCCTTAAATCCGTTACAAAATCCGTTGCCGAACTTCTTCCCCAATTTGATGTACGATCGCCAAGAGTTGTGCAGAGGTCGAATTTTCCATGTCCCGAAACCTGACAGCAAGCTGGAATAAAGCCCGTGAGGTTCTGAGTTGGCCCCTAGGCTGGGGTTTGTGCGGTTTTTTGGCAATAAGTTCGATCGCCTCTACTCCTGCTGCTGCACAAATGCCTACCTCCGAACCCGGTAACAATAATAGCCCGATCGCCCAAACAGCCCAAACAGGTGCGATCGTCCGTCCGGCCATCAAATTAGGCAGCCGCGGCTCGGAAGTGCGCGAACTTCAAGCTGCTCTTCAGTTGTTGGGATTTTACCCTGACAGTGTAGACGGGATTTTCTCGCAAAGCACCGCTAAAGCTGTGTCTCAGTTCCAGCAAGCAGCAGGCATCGCCCCAGACGGTATTGTCGGTCAAGATACTTGGAACCGACTGTTTCCTGCGACTCCTGGGGCGATCGAAAGCCCGATCGCCAACAATCCTGAAACGGCACAAAACTCAGAAATTAACCCACAACCGCAGCCCACCAATTTTCCGGTTTTGAGAAGAAGAATGCGCGGGCCCGCAGTCAGAGATTTGCAAGAACGACTGCGGGCGAAGGGCTTTTTGCGCGCTAGTGCTGACGGCGTGTTCGGCCCGGAAACTGAAGCTGCTGTCAAGGCTGCTCAGCGACAATATCAACTACCAGCAGACGGCATTGTCGGCCGTGCTACGTGGGAAGCTCTGCTGCGGTGATTGACTATTGACTGTTGACAGAAGGGCGGTTTAAACCGCGTCTACACAGACAAAACCCGCCTCCGCGGGTTGAAGAGCGGTTGAAACCGCATTATTTTCTTCATTCCGCGGAGGCGGAATTCGTTTGTGTAGACGCGGTTTCAACCGCCGTCTGATCTATATTCATTCCGCGGAGGCGGAATTCGTTTGTGTAGACGCGGTTTCAACCGCCGTCTGATCTATATTCATTCCGCGGAGGCGGAATTCGTTTGTGTAGACGCGGTTTCAACCGCCGTCTGATCTATATTCATTTGATATCTTCAATCCGAGCATTCAAACCGTTAACGGTGAGAATTTGGAGCAATTCGTCAGCTTTTTCGCGCTCCCGAAAAGCACCGGCTTGGATCACCTGTCGCCCGTTGGTAAAAGTCCGAAAAGCATCGGGAACCAAGGATAGCATTTTTTGTCGATCGCCCGAACTATTGGCATCCACCACAACTCGATACCGGAAACCCAAAGCAATAGCTCGATCGAATGACGGCGAATTCTCCGAACCTGCTACAGAATTACCCCCTAAAACAGCAGGTACATAGCCGCCCCTTCCTAGAGGAATGTTGCGGCTCGGAACCGGCAATTTACCCTCGGAAGAAACCGAACTCGAACTATCAAAATTGGGCGGAATCATGGGTTGCTGTACCGAACTTTCCCGAACGGAGCGAGCATCTGGATCTGGTACGGGAATTGCGATCGCCCCTGGGACTTCCGGTGAAGCAGCGACACTCCTCGGAGCCAGCAGAGGCTGCAACTGAACATTTTGCGGTGCAAGTCGATTTTGCACAGGTCGCCTGGAAACGGGCGCTGGTGGCGCAATTGGCGCTCTTTCAACTCTGGGAGTTAGCCGCCCAGGAGTGTAAGCAGGGAGAGAAGTTTCTGGGCCACCGATACTCGAAGGTCGATCGACATTTAGCTGTAAAGCACTTCCCGCAATGGCCTGCGGCGGGCTAAAAGTTCCAGCCACATCAACGGATCCAGTCGTCCGGTTGCTCAACAATTGATTACCGTAAGCCGGGATTACTTGACCTTTCGCCGCATTATTCACATCATATTGACCATTATTACGAATCACATTTCCCCCCGGTTCCGCCGCAGTTCCCAAATCCGGCAGAGCTCTAGTAATCGCCACAATTCCATCCCGCTGATTACTCTCGATATAATTGTTACGCAGCACCGGTCTAGCATCAGCTTGCACCACCACGCCGTCCTTATTGCGAGTAATTTTGTTACCGATCAACAAAGGCGAAGCGTTCTGCGCTACATTTATCCCAAATCCCGTGTTTTCAAACACATTATCTCGAACTTCCGGGCGGGAACTACCAAAAATCGTCATCCCGTTAGCTCCATTTTTCGAGAAAAAATTCCCGCCAATCGTCGGCCTTCCAGTTCCCACTACCGAAATTCCGTCGTGAGTGCTCCCCGAAAAAGTATTGTTGACAATTGTCGGAGAACTCGATTCGATCCACAAAGCGTAACCGCGATAGTTGGTATTTGTCACCGTCACCCCGCTGAGTCCCGCCCCGTCTGCGCCTAAAATCGCGATATTTTGACCCGCTGAAGTCGGACTGAGGAATTCTCCTCCGCCTTTGATCACAATATTCTGGCCACGAGTGCTGGGATTTCCTTGAACAGTCACACTGGGCCTGAGCATTAATGGAAATTTTTCGCCGCTTTGAGCGCTGTAAGTACCGGGCGCTAGTAAAATTGCTGTTTTGGGCGGGGCTACGCTTAAGGCGTAGGTGAGGGTTTTGAATGGCGCTCGATCGCTCCCATTACCTCCTGTGTCGCTACCGCCGTGGGAACTCACATAGAGTATGTTAATGTCGCTCTCTGGCGCTTGAGAAAGTAGCTGCACGGAGGGGATACCCGCAGCGATAACTGAGGCTTGAGGGCTATAAAAAGCCGTGCTGGCAAAGACGAGCAGCAAGCAAGAACTTAAAGCTTTCCTTGGCGATGGCGTTCCGCCCCGCAAGCTACGACTTTTTTTGCACTCGCTCTGTTTTGAATTTAGGATCATAAAAAAACACAATTTATCTTTGAGCCAAATTTCGCATCCCGTGTTTCGTGTCGGATTTTTGCGATCGCATTTTAATTTCACCCACCTGCTGGGGTTTTCTGCTGTTAATCTTTTGTGCTCTGCTAACCTCACGGCTCTCCTCCGAAGTGTGGTATGCAGTTTAACGATTCCACTTTGATCAAGTTTGATCTATTATGCTTTGTTTTCCTGAAATTCAATAAAACTTAAAAATTTGTCAAATTTAGAGCGGTTGATGCCAAAATTAGGTCGATCGCACTTTACTACAATCTTGACGGCGTGGGACAATGTAGCAGTTTGACAGGTAGGATTAATTTTAATTAAGGTGGTTCTGAATGACCGAGAAACAAAACAGAACTTTACCGGCACAGCCGGCCCTCTGCCGGATTTTAGATGCAAATCTAGATCGATCGCGCGAAGGGTTGAGAATTATTGAAGAATGGTGCAGGTTTGGTCTTAACAACGCCGAAAAGGCCCTCGTATGCAAGCAATTGCGTCAGGAATTGGCGGCTTGGCACACGGCAGAATTACGCAGTGCTAGGGATACGCCGGCAGATCCGGGGACGGAGTTGACTCACCCGCAGGAAGAGCAGCGATCGAGCATTCAGCAGCTACTGGAGGCGAATTTTTGTCGGGTGGAAGAAGCTCTGCGGGTACTGGAAGAGTACGGCAAAGTTTACGATCGCAATATGGGCAAGGCTTTTAAGCAGATGCGCTATCGGGTGTATACTCTCGAAAGCGATTTGCTGGCTTATCGGCGCTACCAGCAGTTACTTCGATCGCACTTATATCTGGTAACTTCGCCCAGAGACAATTTGTTACAAGTCGTGGAAGCTGCTTTGCAAGGTGGAGTGACTTTGGTGCAGTACCGCGACAAAACCTCCGACGATGGGGTAAGGTTGGCCAATGCGCGGCAGATGAGCCAACTTTGTCACCGCTACGATGCTTTGTTGATTGTGAACGATCGCGTGGATTTGGCGATCGCAGTGGATGCGGACGGCGTACACTTAGGACAGCAAGATTTGCCTGTAGCCGAAGCGCGCAAGTTGCTCGGCCCAGGACGGATTATCGGCTGTTCGACTACGAATGGCGAGGAAATGCAGCGAGCTATTGATGCCGGAGCCGACTATATTGGAGTTGGGCCGGTTTACTCTACTCCTACTAAACCCGATAAACAAGCGGCGGGTTTGGACTATGTGCGGTATGCTGCTGATAAGTCGCCTGTTCCTTGGTTTGCGATCGGCTCAATTGATATCAACAACCTCGATCAAGTATTGAATGCTGGAGCTCAAAGAGTTGCCGTAGTGCGATCGATCATGGAAGCAGAACAGCCTACTTTAGTCACCCAGTTTTTCATCTCGCAGTTGATTCGGATGCAGAGTCTCAAAGCTCAGAAAGCTTTGCAGGGGAAAAGCTAAGTTTATTAGCTCAGTTGATTAGCGATTTTTCGGGCGGGTTTCGTATACCGATATAACCCGTCTGAGTTCGGGTTTTGTCTGACTTTCTGGCGGTTGAAACCGGCGAGTCTTTTCATTTCAAGCGTATTGAAATATAATTATTGTACCTAGTTAGCTCTAAAAACTGATAATATTTGAATAATGACAAATCAAATTGCGCTGCAAGTTAACGGAGAAAAACGCAATTGTGCGATCGACACACCGTTACCAAAATTACTAGAACAACTAGGATTAAACCCGCGCTTAATAGCTGTCGAATACAACGGCGAAATCCTGCACAAACAATTTTGGGAAACCACACAAATAAAAGATGGCGACATCCTAGAAGTTGTCACAATCGTCGGAGGAGGCTAGCCACAAAGCGAGCGAATCATACCAAATCCCTTGGCATCCAAATGATTCATCTCTCTCTTCTCTTCCTCTGCGGCCTCTGCGGTCTCTGCGGTTAAATCATTCCGAATTTCTCACAAAAATTATCTACCAAACATGACATCCCCGACTTCTTTAAGAAGTCGAGGATATGGGTATATTGAGATATGAAATCAGGAAACATATCCCCAATTATATGCGTTCCCAGGCAAAACCCAGGAACGCATAAAAATTAAACTGCGACAGCTTCAGCCACAGGTGCAACCACAGTTGCAACCACAGGATAAACACTGAGTTTCTTGCGAGTTTTGCCCTTTCTTTCAAAAGTCACCACACCATCAATCATGGCAAACAAAGTATCATCTCTGCCGATACCAACATTATTACCGGGGTGAACCTTAGTGCCGCGTTGACGAATCAAAATGTTGCCAGCTCTGACAACTTGACCGCCGTACTTTTTGACACCAAGACGCTGAGAATTAGAATCGCGTCCGTTACGTGTACTACCTGTACCTTTCTTGTGGGCCATAATGTCCTCAACTTTATTTACTATTGTTTATTCTGATTCAATTTCGCCGGTTTGGGGAGCTTCAACAACTTCTTGAGTTAAATCTCTCGATGCCAAAACAACACCATTGACTGTAATAGAGTCAATCATAAACCGAGTTGTTTCTTGGCGGTGTCCTTTTTTCTTCCGAGTTTTCTTTTTCGGCTTCATCTTGTAGACGAGGACTTTGCGGCCCCGGAAATGCCGCAGCACGGTTCCTTCTACAGTGGCATTTTCTAGTAAAGGCTGGCCGATATGAACATCGTCTTCGTGCTGTACCAGAAATACTTTGTCAATGATGACTTGTGATTCAGCTTCCACGTGAAGCAGTTCGATGTCGTAGAAGCGGCCTGGTTCTACCCGAAATTGCTTGCCGCCGGTCTCAATAATTGCGTAGGTCATGGGATAGTCGTTGGGTTTGCCGTACAGGTAGCTGGTTAGTCATTGGTCATCAGTTATGGACTTTTGACGGCTGACTGCTCTCCAGCTTTTGGAATGTCTCGACCTGATCCGAGCAGGATTTAGACAGACAATCTACAATTATTGTTGATTTGGGTATTTTTGTCAAGTTCTGCCGTGCGCGAGATTTTCTAATTAGGTAGTCTTGGACGCAAAGGCGGTCATAAACCGGGTTCTTTTACGAAAAGGCGCGTTTTCACCCAGAGTAAGGATAAAAAACCCGGTTTTTTTGGTCTTAATGTCGCGAACTGTTAGGGATAAAAACAGAAGATGCTGGATTTTTTATCCAATTTATCCAACAAATTCAAGTAGTCGCAGAACACCTGCTACTTCGCAACAATTCCAAAGCCTGATGTCTTACCCTACCCTCCATCACCTCTTTTTGCAAGGTAATAAAAGCCTCAAAATCTTCTAAACCGTACTTAGTCATCTGCAACTGCTGTCGCAACAGTTCTTCTGCCTCAACCGTTAAATAACCTGTTTTCAACGCTTTCCCGACAATGGTACTGATTAAAGTCATAGTAGATTCACCCTGATGGCACGCACGTAAACAATGGAGTTCTGTCACCAGACTAACTCTGATTTTAGTTTGTTTCGCGATCGCGCTTCAAATAGGTCAAATCTATCTTAAGGTATATTTTGAGCGATCGATTTGTCACTGGTAAATTGTATCAATTTTTACTCAATAATGCGATCGAACTGATGATTTCACAAGTTTTCTTTAAACTAACGCTACACATAAATAATGCGCGCTACTTTGAAAAAAAATGGCAATCCCTTGCCCTGCTTAGGAATAATTTAATTGTTAAAATTGATATCAAATCAGAAAATGTAGCAAAATTTATTGCAACAGGCATTACTTAGTTTCCAACAACAGTCGCCATTCTCTGACAGCAAAGGGAGGAACCAGCAACGCAGCTTTTTTTTCACCTTTCACAGGCAAGTTCAACCGCAAAGGCTGATTACTTTCGACTTGTGTAATGATTGATTTAAAATCATATTCTCCGACATTAATCGGCAAATCTGACTCGCTCCAAATATCATTTGCTTTGCCAATTTCGCGACTTCCCGCAGCCACCTTCAGCGGGACAGGGTGCTCCAATTCAGTTCCGGGAAACCCTACCAATCTCAGATTAAAAGAGTTTACTACTCCCGACTTTACTCGCTTGTACAAAACAACTTGCCACGCTTTCTCATCAGTATCGCGCAGGCTTTGTACGGATCGAAACATTACTTTGTCTGCTGTTTCTGGGTATTTGTGAATCGAGGCGAAAGCGGCCGGGCTGACAGCTAAGATTAGAGACAAGCATAAGCTAATGATTGTTAAAGCCTTGAAAAAGGAAGGTTTTGCACTGAGACTGTTCATAGGATGACCAAAATATCGCTTGTTACCCAGAAGTTTGATACATAAAAAAGTAGGGTACGGCGCACCCTACTACTCATTTTAAACCTATAATCCAACTGCCTGCTTAGGGGGAAGGAAGAGCATAAAAAGCAACTCCCTCATCCCGGAAATCTGACCTCCCCTGTACCGCCAGCCGCTGGCTTGCGCTTGCGGTAAAAAAGTGTGTAATATTTAGCGGATTTTCCCGTTCCCTCGCGAGGTTGGTAAAACGATAGACGGGTATCGCACCCGGAACAGCCGTGCTATATGAATTGAAAACCTCCCCCTGATCGCGGAACTGGGGTAAGGTGCGAACAAAGCTTATCTCACCAGGTTTATTCGTAAAGAAATAAGTTCCTGATGCCGTATTCAAGAAGCGTTCAACCTTTGCGTTACCGCCGTTTGGAGCAATAAATTCATCGCCTTCACTCTGGAAACGAGCAGGGTTGGTTAGTCGGTCACTTTTCTCGATCGGGTCTGTAGTATAAAAGTGCCCTCCTGCCGTCTTGTCAAAGAAACGCGCGACGGGAATGCCACTACTGCCTCCTTGATTTACAGGCGCACCTGTTAGGGCGTCTTTCAAAGTGACATTGCCCCTGTCAGTTGAAACCTGTAATGTGAAAGGCTGAGGAAGTTCGTTTAACGTATTCAAGCTAGTCACGCGGACTACATAGTCCACACCAGGCACACTTGTAAGCGAAGTAGCACCATTAGAGTATTGGGCGCTAAAACTCGGTATTTTTGAGTTGAGACCGTTGCCATCATCAGCCTGAGCAACAAGAAGACCACTCGTATCAGCGACATTCGCACCCGTGTTGCCTTTGGGTATTTGAAAGACTTGCACGTAAGGGTCATAGCTAGTGCTTAGATCTTTAAAAAGATCAATTGATATAGGCTGATTAACTAACTCTACCTCTAAGATGTAATCTTTAGCGCGAGTTCTTGCAGGACCATCGCCCGAATTAGGAGTCGGGATACTCTTGTCAGTTGTAGTTAACTGATTGGTCACTTGAACTGATGCCATTTAAGCTGTCCTTTTAACTTTTTTGATAGCAGGTGTTATAAAATACTGCCTTCTACATTTATAAAACACTCAAGACTGATAAGTTACCTAACAGCTATTAGTATTTTTATTAGGTATTCTTATGACAAGTACACCAACACAGGGATAGGCTTTATTTACAATAAATTTTATAACGTATCTAAAATATCCTCATAAGCCAGTAAAAATACTTAATAAGTTAGATACTTAATCTGGTAAAATCATAAATAATTATGAGTGTGCTTCTGCTTATGAATATACATGACACCTCCAAATAAACCCTTACAAATACCAGAACAGAAGTTTATAGAGGCTGCGGCTTGCTGGAATCTCGAACAGTTATATGCAGACTTGACAGCAGCCAAGCAAGAGTACGCTAGCAGTACAAAGCAGCGACTCACTCCTTTAGAAAAAACTTACCTGCGAGGATTACTTTGCAATTATAGTCCGCCGCAAATTGCCGCCGCACTCCATCGCGAATGCGCCGGTATTAGAGTAGACTTATCGAGAGGGCTGTATCGCTACATAGAAGTTTTAACGCTGCAACAACCGAAAGATTGGAAAGAAATCCCCAGTATCCTAGAAATATTTGGTTATAAACAAAAGGGGAATGTAGAAACTTTGCATTCTACATTGATAAATTATATCCAAACTCCCGAAACTTCCATCGAAAATCAAACTGAATCGGGGATGTTGGCTGATACGTCTATTTTCTACGGGCGCACAACAGAACTTGCTAACTTAGAGCAATGGATTTTACAAGAAAACTGTCGTTTAGTTGCTATATTGGGTATGGGCGGCATTGGCAAAACTGCTTTAGTATCTAAGCTGAGCAATATGATTAAACACCAGTTTGACAGATTGATTTGGCTCAACCTCAGTCATGCACCTCTGTTGGCACATACTCTGGTAAATTTAATCGAATTTTTATCAAATAACCCCCCAATCGATTTAGAGAGATTGGGATTAATTAGTCAGTCTAAAGAAATATTTTTTCAAGCTGCGATCGCTCTCCGTGAGCGATCGCACATTGAATTTTACCTAGACAACCTAATTGCTTCCACAAATGCAATAGAACAGACAATCATCGCTGATGGTATCCAGCGGCTGATTCATTGTTTACAAAAGCGTCGATGCCTGATAATTTTAGATGAGTGGGAAGCTGTTTTCAGCACTGAGCAGTTAACAGGAAATTATCGAGAAGGATATCAAGTGTATGGGGAATTGCTGAAACAAGTAGCAAAATCGCAGCATCAAAGTTGCTTGCTGTTGACTAGCTGCGAAAAACCTAAAGAAATTGCAGCGTTAGAAGGTCAAAATCAATCTGTACGGTCATTAAAATTGGGCAGTTTGGGAGAAGCTGCTGTGGAAATCATTAAAAATAAGGGTTTGTCTGAAGAAGGTGAATACTCCGAACTGATAGAGGCTTACAGCGGCAATCCTTTAGCGTTAAAAATAGTAACAACAACTATTAACGATATGTTTGGGGGAAGCATTGCTAACTTTTTAAGAAATGGGCTATTTCTGGGAGATTATAGCGATACGTTATCTCGGCAGTTTAATCGCTTATCATCCTTAGAAATCCAGCTATTACACTGCATGGCGAAAGAAGTTAAGCCTGTTGATATTGAAAAATTGTGTTCAGATATTCAGCAAGATCGGGACTCAGATTTTTTTAAGACGTTGGAATCGCTTTTAAGGCGATCGCTAATTGAAACAGTCCCAGCAGAAAGTGAAACCCTGTTCGCGCTTCAACCTGCGGTAAAGACATATCTGATGTCTGTGGTAAGATGGCCTAAGTCGTAAATAATATACCGAGGTTCTATTTCCAATCGGTTTCGGCTTGGGATAGCACGTAGGCTGAAACATCGATAATTTGTTGTTCTGACAAACGAGATTTGTAAGCGGGCATAATTCCTTTACCGTTGGTTACTAGGTTGGAAATATTGGCGATGGAGTCCATGCCGTATTTTTTTAAGGCTTTTTCTTTTAAGTTTTTGCCGCGCCTGATAATGTTGCCACCGTTGATGTGGCAGCCTGCACAGTTGGTGCTGAAGACTTCGGCTGGGGTTGCGGTTTCGGGAGTTGTTGCTGTATCTGCGACCGCAATTTGGGAATTAGTGGCAACTTCTGCAAATGCCAGTGTCAGTATTAATAAAGTGACGGTGAGGATTTTTTTTAATTTATTTAGTAAAATCATTTATTTGCAGATTAAAAAATAGTGCTGCATTTGATGATAGCACTAAATACAATATTGGAACAGGCAAGATGCCTGTTCCACAAGTGAATTTTTATTCTATTTGTGGGGCGTTGCTCCTAGCCCGCCCCGGAAGGCTTTACAATACTGCAACAGGCAAGATGCCCGTTCCACAAGTGAATTTTTATTCTACTTGTGGGGCGTTGCTCCTAGCCCGCCCCTGAATCCTTTATATTCATTCTTCCCAGTCGAAGGTGCGGGTAACTGCTTTTTTCCAAAAGCGATATTTTTGCTCCCGAAGTGCGATCGGCATTTGGGGCTCCCAAATACAATCCACCGCCCAATTATCCCGCAATTCGGCTAGCTTACTCCAAAAACCCACCGCCAAACCAGCCGCATAAGCCGCCCCCAGTGCAGTAGTTTCCGCTACCACAGGCCGCACCACAGGCACTCCCAAAACATCGCTCTGAAACTGCATCAGCGTGCTATTTCCTACCATCCCACCATCTACTTTTAAAGACAAAAGCTGCACACCCGAATCCTGATTCATCGCATCCAATACTTCCCGCGTTTGCCACGCTGTCGCTTCCAATACTGCGCGGGCAATGTGTGCCTTAGTCGCGTAGCGAGTTAAACCTGCAATTACTCCCCTGGCGCTATCTTGCCAATAGGGCGCGTAGAGTCCAGAAAAAGCCGGCACAATGTAAACTCCGCCGCTGTCTTCGACTGTATTTGCTAATGTTTCTACTTCCGCAGATGTGTTGATGATGCCCAAATTGTCCCGCAGCCACTGTACTAATGCTCCGGCGATCGCAATACTGCCTTCAAGAGCATACACAGCGGGCGATTCTCCCATCTTGTAGGCGACTGTTGTTAGTAATCCTTGCTTTGAAGGGACGATCGCCTCACCGGTATTCAGCAGCATAAAACAGCCCGTACCGTAAGTATTTTTCGCCTCCCCAACATTGAAACAAGTTTGCCCAACCAGAGCCGCCTGCTGATCGCCCAAAGCAGCAGCAATCGGAACACCATCTAACAATCCTTTTGCAGTGCCAAAAATGTGACTCGAAGGGCAAATCTCTGGCAGCATCCGGCGGGGAATTCCCATTATTTCCAAAGTTTCAGCATCCCAATCCAGGGTTTGCAAATCCATCAGCATTGTGCGGCTGGCATTGGTAACATCGGTAATGTGTGCGCCGCCAGTCAGATGCCAAATTAGAAAAGAATCGACATTGCCAAAAATCGCCTCGCCTCGATTTGCCGCTTCCCGCAATCCTGCGATATTGTCCAGCATCCACTTAACTTTCGGCCCGCTAAAATAAGTTGCTAGCGGCAAACCGCAGCGCGATCGAAATCGATCTTTGCCGTCAACTTGTGCTAAGCTAGTACAAATTTGGTGAGTGCGAGTATCTTGCCACACAATCGCATTACCGTAGGATTTGCCCGTGTTTTTGTTCCAAACAATTGCTGTTTCGCGCTGGTTGGTAATGCCTAGGGCCGCAATATCTTTCGGGTCTATATTGCCAATTTCCAGGGCGTTTTTAATGACACTTTGGGTGCGCTGCCAAATTTCTTCGGCATTGTGCTCAACCCATCCCGGTTGTGGATAAATCTGTTGATGTTCTTGTTGGTTGCGGCAAATTATCTTTCCCAGGCGATCGAATACCATAAACCTGGTGCTGGTGGTTCCTTGGTCGATCGCTGCTACGTATTTTTTGGTCAAGTATTTAAAACCTTTTTCGCAATCAAGCCTTTAATATTTATGATAATATATAAAATTCAAATTAATCTCAAAATTTTTAGTTTAGGGAACTCCGAAATTTGCAACTGGCAGAATTGCTCAGACTCGATCGCACAATTAAGGTTATCGGCTTTGATGACGCACCCTTTTCTCGTACCAGCGACAGTCTCGTGTCGATCGCGGGCATAGTCTGCGGGAACACTCGATTTGAAGGAATGGTCTGGGGACAAGTCCTCCCAGACGGATTAGATGCCACTGACACTATTTCTGGGCTACTGCTCGGAGGCAAATTTCTGCCGCAATTGCATCTCGTTTTGCTAGACGGAATTGCTGTCGGCGGCTTCAATATTATTGACCTTCGGGAGTTAGCATCGCGGCTGCAAATTCCGTGCGTTGCTGTCATGCGCCGCCAACCAGATTTAGCTGCTGTCGAAAAAGCTCTACGCCATTTACCAGACTCGGAATACCGTTTAGAATTGTTGCGCCGCGCTGGGAAAATTCACGCTTTTGAACCTTTCTTCTTTCAAGTCTGCGGCGAACAACCGGAAGTAATTGCACTGGTTCTCCAGCGTTTAACTGATACTGGTAAAGTTCCTGAAGCTTTGCGTTTGGCTCATTTGATTGGTGCGGCTGTTATTACTGGTGTTAGCGGCAGTTCTGCTTGAATTTACGAGCGGCGATTTGATTTATTAAAAGTCAAAAAAGTTTGTAGTGCGGACTTTAGTCCGCTAATTTGGATGCGGACTAAAGTCCGCACTATGAACCAACTCATGATTTAGCTTCTGACAATCTCGCCCTCGATTTCACCGAATTCGATTTTAGTTCCCAAGGCTAAAGTTAGGGTGCTTTCAGGTTCAATCATTTTTATTTCGCCTTGAATGTCTGTGGCCCACCAAGCCCGATCGCCCAAATTGGTCAATCCCAAGGATAGCTCGTTTCGCGATCGAGAAATCACCGTAGCTACAACACCGTTAGATGCCATAGCTGTTAAAGTCGGGATGTCAGCGGTGAATAGCTGAGTACCCGCACTCAGAGGAATCACTCGACTTCGTAATTTCAGAGAAAATTGATGGCTGGAAAAAGAATCTTCTGAGGATTTTTGTGATATAATACTAGGCGAAACCTGAGCAGAAGTTGCAGCGGGCAAATCAGAGTTTCCAACTGTAATTGTACAATTACCGATTCTCTTTTGGTCGCCCGATCGCAAATAACTCACCGCCCCGCTATCAACATTCTCGCAAACAATTTGACCAGCCTCCAATTGAAACCGCATTGCTAAGGGCGAAACATCAGGAATATAGATAATTGACAAATTTTCATCACTCCCAAAAGTCACCGGTTCTGCACCAATAGTCAGAGTGCGATTTGCTCCCGAATCGTAACTAATTACCAGCCAAGCTTTGTTAAACAAAGTTTCGGCGACAACTAGCATAATGCCAATCCAAAAGCCGATCGCACTACAGCCAACTAAACGGCCCGCCGTCCCAGATAAACTATAAGCAAACAGAATAAACAAACAACCGCCCAAAACGCCACCCAAGCCACGCAGCGCTCCTAAATTGGGAATTCGTTTGGAAAGTCCAAATCCTAACAAACTGCCGGCTATGCCCCAGCAAATCACTCGCAATATCTCGTTTTCGCCGTCGCCAATCCCGCTGAAAACACCTTCGGCGATCGCTCCAGAAATTGCCCCGGCGATTACACCAGACAACCCGCCATTTTTTAAAGATTGTTTAATTTGGGGCTTGCCTTTGATATAGTAATAGTAGCCAAACATGATCGCAGTAGCAATGCCACCGCCTACTAATCCAAACCAGCGACTTGTGGACAATACACTGTCAAAAACAGATTGTGAATCATTGAGCCGCTGCATGAAAGGTTCGGTGATGAGATTGCCGGCAAAACCGCCGACAGCACCGCTAATCCCAAACTGCAAAGCTTTTTTAAGGGCTGATAGATTTCTTTTCACGGCGCACCTGGTTCAAAGTCGGACTCGAATTTAGCTACAAGCTCGAAACTTACCATTTCCGATCCGCACCTGTCGCCCCTCCGTCTCCCGCACCTCTGGCCTCTGTCTCCCGCACCTGCCTTTGAGAGACAAGTCTATTGAGCCTCGCGCCACTTCCCGTCACAAATTGCTCAAAGGACGCGCGAGCGAAGCTATCCCGGAGGGAATCGCCTGTAACTACTGCTGCAAGTTAATTTTAGCGATTTTTTTTACTGTCAAATTTGCACCGATTAGACCCCAGCTTGGGCCCGAATATGAAAAGGAATGTTACAAACTATTACAGTAACACTCAGAATGTGAACATAATGCCTCAAAATACTTGCGAGAGGTAGTTGTGTCAGAGAAGCAATATCCTGACTAACTGCCGGACAGTCACTCGATCGCCACTTAAGAATCTGCTGCAATCTCGATCGTAGATTAAAGATCGCATCAATCATTTGTGGTATTCTAAGCGACAGGCTTAGTGCGGGCATCAAAAAGCGCACCGGCGTGAAGAACCAGCGTCGTCAAACGAAGGCAGACACCCGTCAACAACTTCAACAGTTGCTGGCTGTGGAAAGTCCGCCCTTCCCCGTCAAAGCTCCTGCCAACAGCAAAGCGAAAGGTACGGGATGAAAGCGCCCGAACGTCCTAGTTCAACGCAGAGCAGTTCGTATAGCAAAATATCCAGCGGGTACACACAAGATGAGTATCGTCACCAAATCAATCGTCAACGCAGACGCTGAAGCTCGCTACCTGAGCCCAGGCGAATTAGATCGGATCAAGAGCTTCGTCACCTCTGGTGAACGCCGCGTCCGCATCGCCCAAATTTTGAGCGAATCCCGCGAACGTATCGTCAAAACAGCAGGCGACCAACTTTTCCAAAAGCGCCCTGATGTTGTTTCTCCCGGCGGCAACGCTTACGGCGAAGAAATGACCGCAACTTGCTTGCGCGACTTGGACTACTACCTGCGTTTGATCACCTACGGAATCGTAGCTGGCGACATTACTCCGATCGAAGAAATCGGTATTGTCGGCGTCCGCGAAATGTACAACTCTCTCGGAACCCCGATTGCAGCCGTCGCCGAAGGCGTCCGCGCTATGAAGAATGCAGCTTCTTCGTTGCTGTCTGGAGAAGATGCTTCCGAAGCTTCCTCTTACTTCGACTACGTTATCGGTGCGATGCAGTAAGGAATTTAGGTTTTTGATGATAGATTTTTGATTGAACAATCGAAGGTTGCTGACAACAAGCCAACAGCTTTTGCAGATAATCAACTACTTGTAAATCTCAAATCCCAAATCCCAAATCTCAAATTTTCGCTCCAAAATTGGACTGACTCAGCCACTTTCTAGGAAACAAGACAACCATGCAAGACGCAATTACCGCCGTAATCAATTCCTCTGACGTTCAAGGTAAGTACCTCGACATCAGCGCATTAGACAAGCTTAAGAACTACTTCGCTTCTGGTGAACTGCGCGTCCGCGCCGCTACCGCCATCAGCGCCAATGCAGCCACAATCGTCAAAGAAGCAGTTGCTAAGTCTCTGTTGTACTCAGACGTAACTCGTCCCGGCGGCAATATGTACACCACTCGTCGTTATGCAGCTTGCATCCGCGACTTGGACTACTACTTGCGCTACGCCACCTACGCCATGCTAGCTGGCGACCCTTCCATCCTCGATGAGCGCGTGCTCAACGGTTTGAAAGAAACCTACAATTCCTTGGGCGTGCCCATCGGTTCTACCGTACAAGCAATCCAAGCAATGAAAGAAGTCACCGCCGGTTTGGTCGGTTCTGACGCTGGTAAAGAAATGGGCGTCTATTTCGACTACATCTGCTCTGGCTTGAGCTAAATCGAAGGAAGAAGGAAGAAGGAAAAAGGAAGAAGGAAGAAGGAAAAAGGAAGAAGGAAGAAGGAAGAAGGAAGAAGGAAGAAGGAAGAAGGAAGAAGGAAAAAGATTTATTTCTTGCCTCTTTTAACTTTTAACTTTTAACTTTTAACTATAAACTTTTAACTTTTAACTGTAAACTTTTAACTTTGGACTTGTTACCTTTAGCTTTCAAAGAAGTCAGGGAAGTTGAGAGTGATTGCTAGACCGTCAAAGGCCAGTCGAGAAAGCCCGACGAGTTTTAACGAGCTAGTTTTGACTCCTAACTCCCTGACTTCAATCTTTAAAAAATCCATCTAAATATCTGTAAACCTACTCAGGAGTTTGTTTCCCATGAGAATGTTTAAAGTGACTGCTTGCGTCCCCAGCCAAACTCGCATCCGCACTCAGCGCGAATTGCAAAATACCTATTTTACTAAGCTGGTTCCTTATGACAACTGGTTCCGGGAACAGCAAAGAATTATGAAAATGGGTGGCAGAATTATTAAAGTGCAATTGGCTACTGGTAAGCCCGGAGCTAATACTGGTCTACTTTAAAATCCAAGGATGGATTGATAGAGGGGCAAGAGGTCGATCGCGACCTCTTTTTTGTTTGTTATGATTTTATAGCAGAAGGAAGAAGGAAGACGGAAGAAGGAAGAAGGAAGACGGAAGAATGTAGTAATTTGTAGGGTGTGCACTGCGCACCGGTTGACTTCGTAGCCCATTCCCCCAGCGGTTGACTTTTCTACTCGTTACCAGGAAGAGCGAAAGTAACGCAGATGGGCGAGGAAGAGCCTCCTTAATCCTGTGCCGAGGCAGAGTAAGAGTGATATGGGCTCCCAGACAGAGCCTTGGAACCAGTTAAAAGAAACCGGGTTTTTTCATCGAGATTGAGGGTTTTAAGCAAATATTTGGGTGAAAAAACCAGGTTTCTGACAGTCTGTGCGATCGCAAACTAGACTAAGAACTAATGACAACTGACAACTGACAACTGACAACTGACAACTGACTAATGACTAATGACATTCGACGCTTCATTCCATTTTTTGACCCCGGCGTGTCTGAATGGGCCGCTGAGGCCCGGTGGCTCAGGTGGTTGACTTTTTTGTGGCTGTTTGTAGGGCTGACAGCTTTGTTTTCGGCTTCCTATCCGATCGCAAATTCAGAATTTGGAGACGGCCTTTACTATTTTAAGCGGCAACTAATCGCAGTGGCGATCGGGCTGGCAGGTTTTAACTTAATGGTGTACTCCCCCCTGCGTTACCTGATGAAAACAGCTCAGTTGGGAATTTTGGTGCTGCTGGGATTGCTCTGGTTGACCTTGATTCCGGGAGTGGGAACCACAGTCAACGGGGCAACTCGCTGGATATCTTTGGGCCCGGTGCCGATTATTCAACCTTCTGAATTGATTAAACCATTTTTCGTTCTCCAAAGCGCCCGCATTTTCGGCAACTGGCCCCGATTGACAAACAAAGTTCGCCTTAGTTGGCTGTTAATTTTCGGCGCAATGCTGTTGGGAATTTTGTTGCAGCCGAATTTAAGTACCACAGCTTTGTGCGGGATGACTTTGTGGCTGGTGGCTTTGGCGGCGGGCTTACCTTACTTGCAGTTGGGCGCAACGGCTGTGGGGGGTATGCTTTTAGCCGTTTTAAGTATTAGTTTTAGGGAATATCAGCGCCGCCGGATTATGTCTTTTCTCAATCCTTGGGCTGATCCGATGCAAGACGGCTATCAGTTGATTCAAAGCCTGCTGGCTGTGGGTTCTGGAGGGATTTGGGGTGTTGGTTTGGGGATGTCGCAGCAAAAGTTATTTTATTTGCCGATTCAGTACAGCGATTTTATTTTTGCTGTGTTTGCTGAGGAGTTTGGTTTGGTGGGAGGTTTCTCGCTGTTGCTGATGTTGGCGGCTTACGCTACTGTGGCTTTGAGAGTGGCGATGAGGGCCCGGAATATTGAGAGTCAGTTGGTGGCGATTGGGGTGATGGTGGTGATGGTGGGACAGTCGCTGCTGAATATTGGGGTGGCGACGGGGGTTTTGCCGACTACGGGTTTGCCGTTGCCGTTTTTTAGTTACGGGGGCTCATCGATGTTGGCGAGTTTGTTGTTGTCGGGGTTGCTGATTCGGGTGGCTAGGGAGAGTTCTGAGGCTGATGTTGTTTCTTTGGAGGGACGCAGAAAGATGCCTGGAAAGCCTAAGTTACGATCGACCAACGGCAGTACACAAGCCGAGTAATTTGTCAAATTATTTCCTGGAAGCGCGGGTAGCTAGAAACCGGATTTTCGTCCATCAAACCCGGTTTCTGCCTCCAAAACTATATTTATTTCCGTCCATCACCCTTATTTGGCGGTTCTTCTTGTTCTTGAGGTTTAGCTGTGATGTCAATTAATTCTTTTTTGTCTGGTTTTGGTGTTTCTTGAGTAGAGTTAGCCATTGAGTTTTGTCCTAAATAGATGCACCGCTTAATTATATCTTTTCCGGCTACAAATCTATGGATCTAGATAGCGGGAGCAAGAGCAACACAAATAATTCTCAGGTAGTTGAAATTTCGCTTTAATATTAGACAGGGTTATGTAGATGCAAATTCCTGTCGATTGCTACACTCCTTGAGGATTGCAGCCAAACAAATCCGAGGTAGAGGCAAAAACATCTTTGTTAAGTATTAAATGCCGATCGCCATCTCGACTGATTAACCCTTGCTGCTGCAATTTTCCCAGCATTCGCGTTACTGTTACCCGCGTCGTGCAAATAGCATTAGCAATATCTTGATGTGTTAAGCGGATGCTCAAACGAGTTCCCTCAACCACAGGCTGACCGAAGTCCTGTTGCAATAATAGCAGAAGCTGATACAAACGGTCTTCTACTCGGCGCTGTCCGGCGATCGCCAAAATTGATTCCATTTGCCGCAGCCGCCGAACCATTTGAGGCAGCAACTCGTGACCCAATTGAGGAGAAGCTTCGATTTCCACCATAGAATACCACATCAAATAAACATCAGATGTCGCCGTAGCTCGGTAAGTCTGCAAATTAGTCAACCACAAACCGAAGCACATCGAAGGCCCAACCCAACCCAAAAGTCCTTCTTCCCCGGTGGGATAAAGCGTGCTCAGTTGTGCTAAACCTTGACAAACGCGCCAAAGTCCTTGTGGCATCAAAGGAATGGTTTCGCCCTTGGCATAAAAATGCAAGTTTCGAGTCGCTCCCGTGTTATGCTGGACTTCCGCTAAAAGTGCTTTGGATGTTGGTGGCATATCCGTTATTTCCAGCTAAAAAACAATACTCTGAGATCTACGAATCTCACTCTAACCCACCAAGGTAAAGGTTTGGTAATCGTCTGGTTAGCAGCAAGATAAGCTTTAGCCATCAGTTGAACCCGGATTTTATATCACTACTATTAAACTTCCAAAGTGATTAATTGGGCAATTTCTTCAGTCTGAAAACCTAAAGCCATCGGCCTTTGCACTTCTGGGATTATTTGCAGATCATAGAGTTCTGTAACTACTCCTTCAAATCGCACCCAGTGAACTATTGTTCCAGTTTTAATATCTATTATCATGATACCACAGCGTGGCTCGGCATCTTTTTTTATTAACAATTCATCTAATTCTAAGCCGCTAAATGTCTTGTCGCCACCTCTGGGTTTAGATAATCCAACTATTGCCCAGTTTTCCCAAAAGGCTAAGCCTCGTAAATAGCCGGGACAAAATGCGATCGCATTAAATTTTCCTGTTTCTAAATCCACATAACCTAATTCTCCCCTACCAGAATTCAGCACCCACAATTTGTCTTGATACCAGCGGGGCGAGTGCGGCATTGACAATCCTGATGCGATAATTTCATTCGATTCTATATCTATGATTATGCCACCATTTTGTCGGCGATCGCGCCACCCATCCACAACATCCGACTGACTGGATGCTGTCACATATTTAGCTTTCCCCTCCACCATTGCCAAACCGTTGAGGTGACAGCGGTCTTCGTTGATATATTGTGAGATAAAGGGTGGTTTCCATAAAGGTTTACAACTGTGCCGATCACTCACTGTGGCTAGACAATTGAGTAATGTGCTGATAAAAATTACTTGTCCGCTGCTATCTACAGCTACATCATGGATGTCGATATCGCCCGTGGTGTAAGCAATGCGCGGTATGTATAAGCGATCGTAACCTTGATGTTGCCCTCCCGCAGCTAGCACATTGTCTAATTGCCAGAGTTGATATTTGGAACTGAGGTAAATGCGATCGCGTGTGCAGTAAAGCCCCATTGCGCGATCGAATATTCGCCAAAAACCAGAGATTCTGTCGGTTTCTGGGTGAGCACCGATGAACATTAATCTACTGGTTTGATAGGTAGTGCAAGCGAGGCTGATTTTTTCTTGGCTTAGCCAAGTGGGAAAATCGCGATCGCCAAAAATATCGTGTTCGTGGGCCGTGTTCAAAACTGATGGGTCATGGGTTGTATTAGAAGTCATCTATCTTTAGATACAAATTGTGATCAGGATCATATACAGTTAATATTTTTTCGACTAAAGTTATTTCAAGTTTAACTATAGTAATATTAATGCCACATATAATAATTACCAGAGCGATCGCCTTCATCACCTCCGACATCCCAGACAGCCAAACCCTGATCGACGGCATCCTCAAAGGCATTGAAGTCACCATCCTCGACCCGAAGCGCAACGCCGTAGCCCAAATCGCCGAAACCATCAAAGGCAAGCAATACTCAGCGATCCATATCATATCTCACGGTGCGCCCGGTCACATCCAACTCGGCAACACTGAATTAAACAGTCAAACTCTACCTATATATTCTCAGCAGATACAGCAGTGGCGAGAAAGCCTCACAGAAGACGCAGAAATCATCATTTATGGTTGTAACGTCGCCGCGACAACCGACAAGGTACAGCCGAACTTCCTCCACCAACTCCACCAACTCACCGGCGCAAACATCGCCGCCTCCGCGCACCCAGTCGGGAACCCCAGCAAAGGCGGAACCTGGAACCTAGAACACAAACTAGGAAATATTACCAGCCCTATTGCATTTTCACCAGAAGTATGCAATGCCTATCCCGGCATTTTCCCTGCCTCCTTCGCCACTCCCAGCAACTTTGGGGTGGGGACGAGTCCCGTTTCCGTCACCGTGGGAGACTTCAACGGCGATGGCAAAACCGACATCGCGGCGGCGAACGCTAACTCCAACAACGTCAGCGTGCTATTAGGGACAGGGACAGGCAGTTTTGGCGCTGCTACCAACTTTGCTGTGGGGACTAATCCCTA
>NZ_JAUBVR010000171.1:0-2202 GCF_036705955.1 Microcoleus sp. A6-C6
AACGCCACCGCCGATTCCAGAGGAAGCCCCGGTAGCGGTAACACCACCGCCGATTCCAGAGGCACCTTCTGCGATCGCACCTAAACAGGATTTGATTCCCCCAGAAACTCCTCCAAGCCCGATCGCCAACGAACCCAAAACCCCATCGCCCGATCCTCCCAAAAACGATCGCCCGATCGCCAGCGAGGAACCTCCTAAAAGCGAACCACCCGTTACCCAATCTCGCCCCAAGGGCGCTGAGAGTGCCACAGATTTTACCGCAGATGCTGGAAATCCCAAGTCCTCGAATAGTCCTGAAAACAATAACTCGCCCTCGCCATCCTCAGAGGCATTAAATCCTGCTTCTGGGCCCATAGCCCGATCGCCCGCAGCCGGCCCGCCAGTCACAGCTACCAGGCCTGGAAGCAGTCGCAATTCGGGAAGTGCGATCGCCGATCTCACAAACCCCACCTCTGCCCCCGGAGGCGGAAACCCCCAGAATGAAAGCGGAAGCTCTTCCTCAGAGCCATTTGCAACGGGTTCTGGGCCCATAGCTCGATCGCCCGCAGCGGGGCCGCCAGTCACAACTACTAGGCCTGGAAGCAGCCGCAATTCGGGAACTGCGATCGCCGATCTCACAAACCCAGGAGGAAGTCCCTCGAACTCAGCATCCGGTGGGAGTGGAACTGCTGGGGGGAGTTCTTCAGAGCCATTTAGCAGCGGTTCGGGCTCAGTGCCAAAACCGAAAAACCCTGGTGGAGGGGGGAGTCCTTCCCGTCCTTCGGGCCCTGCACCAGGCACTTGCATTAGCTGCGGTAAACCTGAATATCCCAGCGCCGCCAGAAAAGAAGGGCGTCAGGGTCAAGTCAAAGTCAAGTTTGATATTGACCCCAACGGTAAGGCCTTCAACATCGCGATCGAGATTTCTAGCAAATACGACGACTTCGATAGCGCTGCGATTAAAACAGTAGAAAGATGGAAATTTGCCTCATCAGACAGCGGCATTCAAGGAAAAGTAGCATCCATTACCTTCCGGCTCAATGAGTAGGGATTTTCTGGAAACCTAGCAATTTGGCTGGGAATTCAATAGCACCAAGAAAGCAACTGCCAAGTTAAAAATTGAATTTTGTGTAACTTATGAATTTTGGAATGTCGCCAGCAACATTAAGTAAACTTCAGCGATTTGGATTCGCTCTATTACTTGGCTCCAACTTGGGAATGGCTGAGTTATTCGTAAACCCTCACAGCGCAATGGCCGGAGTGATTACTTTACCCGATGGCGGACGTTGTGAGGGAGAATTGAGCGAGGGTAAACTCAGCGGGCCTGGTCTCTGCCAATATGCCAATGGCGATCGCTATGAAGGGCAATTTCTCAATGGCCAACCTCACGGTAAAGGTGTCTATTCTTTTAAAGCAGAAGGTCGATATCAAGGAGAATTTGCCTCTGGTGAATTCAACGGTCAAGGTGTCCGCGAGTTTGCTAACGGCAACCGCTACGAAGGAACTTTTAAAGACGGCGAATTCGACGGTACGGGTACTTTTACTTCCACTAACGGCATTCGTTATGAAGGCTCTTTTGCCAAGGGTTCTCCCAGCGGGCGGGGGGCTTTTACATTCAGTGATGGCACTCGTTGCGAAGGAGATATTAAAGAAGGAAAAGTTAACGGTAAAGGAGTCTGTCAATATGCTAATAAGAACCGCTACGAAGGAGAGTTGCTGAGTAATTTGCCTCACGGACAGGGAACCTATACCTTTGCGGTCGGAGGTAGTTATCAGGGGCAGTTTAGTGAGGGGCAATTTGATGGCAAAGGGGTTCGCGAATATCCGAACGGCAACCGCTATGAAGGAGAGTTTGTCAAGGGCAACCCTCAAGGTCAGGGGTTGTTAACTTTTAAAGAAGGGGGACGTTATCAAGGCCCGTTCGAGAATGGAGAATTTAATGGTGAGGGTGTCCGCGAGTTTGCTAATGGCAATAGCTATAAAGGCATTTTTGTCAAGGGTAAGATGAGCGGGAAAGGTGTTTATGTTTTTGCCAATGGCGATCGCTGCGAAGGCGAATTTCGCGAGGGTCAGTTTAACGGCAAAGGTGTCTGTACTTACGCCAATGGCGATCGCTATCAAGGTGACTTTCTCAACGGGCAGAAACACGGTCAAGGTTCCTACATTTATGCAGATGGAACTAAGCTAGAAGGTAATTGGCAACAGGGTCAACTTCAAAAATAA
>NZ_JAUBVR010000085.1:0-22151 GCF_036705955.1 Microcoleus sp. A6-C6
ATCTTTATTTGGCAATTTTACTAGCTTTTTCATTTTAACCCTTTTTTGGCATACTCGCCAAAGTGAGATGCACCCTGAATGCTAAAGAAATTATAGATGACTATGACGATTTAGAACATGAAGATATTCTAGCTGCTATAGTGTTTGTAGTGATGACTTTAGTCTTCATCAAAGTTTGAGGACTAAAGTCCTGACTACGAACCTATTTTTTAGTAATAATCAAGTACGGTAACACCTTGATATGAAACCATATCAGCAAATCGCGATCGATGAATGCGGCGAGCCTTTAGTGCCAATTCCACCAGAACATTTTGCCTTTGAAACGCCGCACCCTTATCAAAAGTTGGGTGCTCCGTATCACAACAGCAAAGCAGATTCGCCTTACTATTTACGCCAAGGAGTTGTAGATAGTTTAGTAGTAGCTAAAAGCCAACTACAGCATAATTATAAAAATTGGAAAATTCTGATATTTGATGCTTACCGGCCGGTGGAAGTCCAACAATTTATGGTAGATTATACTTTTAATCAAATTGCCGTAGCTCAAGGCTGCGAATTTCCGGTTTCTGAAGACAAACGGCAAGTAATTATAGAACACGTATATCAATTTTGGGCCGTACCGAGCCTCGATCGCACTACGCCTCCTCCTCACAGTACCGGTGCAGCTTTAGATGTAACTTTAGTGGATGAAAATAATCGGCAAATTGATATGGGTTCTCCGATTGATGAAATATCGGAACGTTCTTATCCTGATTATTTTGGTAATAGCAAGGAGCCTCAAAAACAGGAATATCACCGTCGTCGGCAAATCTTAAAAAATGCGATGATAGCTGCTGGTTTTCAGCAGCATCCTAACGAGTGGTGGCACTTTTCTCTGGGCGATCAGATGTGGGCTTGGTTGACAAATCAAAACAATAGTGGTAATCAATTTGTGGCCCGATACGGTCGCTATTAAACCATTTTAGATGTTAGATTTTAGATGACTGAAGGTTCGATCGACATAAATCATTTGGATTGCAACCGCTAAGATACTGAGAACCTTCTTGATTCCTGAAAACCCTACTTTTATTACTTCTGTCAACTGTCAACTGTCAACTGTCAACTGTCAACTGTCAATTCTTCCTTCTTCGAGGCTATTGCCAGCGGGGTAACGGTGCTTTAAAATTAACTAGAGCGAACAAGTGCAGCAAATCAAGCCAGCACTGCAAACCCTAAAGGATAACTTAGATTTCACCCAATGAAAGCACTCATCCTCTCTGGCGGCAAAGGAACACGCTTGCGTCCCCTAACCTATACGGGTGCTAAGCAGTTGGTTCCTGTGGCAAATAAGCCGATACTGTGGTACGGAATTGAAGGAATTGTGGCGGCTGGGATTACGGATATTGGGATTATTATTAGTCCTGAAACTGGCGAAGAGGTGAAGGTAAAAACTGGAGATGGATCTCGCTTCGGTGCAAAAATTACTTATATTTTGCAAAATGAGCCGGCGGGACTTGCTCATGCGGTGAAAATTGCTAGACCATTTTTGGGCGATTCTCCGTTTATCATGTATTTAGGAGATAACTTAATTCAAAATCAGTTAGATCCGTTTTTAGAGATTTTTAACAAGCAAAAACTAGACGCTCTAATCTTGCTTCGCCCAGTGCCAAATCCCTCAGCTTTTGGTGTTGCCAAAGTTGATGAAAATGGGCGAGTATTACAGTTAGTAGAAAAACCAAAAGTTCCGCCATCGAATTTAGCACTGGTGGGGATTTACTTTTTTGCTCCTAGTATCCACGAGGCGATCGATCAAATTCAACCTTCGCCCCGCGGTGAACTGGAAATTACTGATGCCATTCAACAGTTGATCAATCAGAAAAAACACGTAGAAGCCTGCAATTTAGAGGGTTGGTGGTTGGATACGGGGAAAAAAGATGATTTGCTGAGTGCCAACCAAATCATTTTAGATAGTATCGTAGCTTCAACTGAATTAAAAGTAGACGCTACAAGCCAAATTATCGGGCGAGTGCAAGTAGGCGAAGGAACGGAAATTATTAATTCTAAAGTTCGCGGGCCAGTGGTAATTGGGGAAAATTGCCGCATTGAAAATTCCTTTATTGGGCCTTACAGCAGTATTGCCGATCGCGTGACGATGATTGATGCGGATATCGAACATAGTGTAATATTGCAAGGGGCGAAAATAGTTGGCATTCACCAGCGAATTGTTGACAGCGTGATCGGGCAGCGGGCTCAAATCACGAATGCGCCGCCGCGTCCGAAAGCTCTGCGGTTTATGATTGGTGATGACAGTCAAATTGAGTTAGTTTAAGTTGAGATTTGCACTATTCTCGTAGGGGTAATTTACCAGATGGTGCGCGTTGCTACGTCTACGAGATGGTGCGCCTCTGCGCACATTATATTTAAAGGAGGCGAAAGATTGCAGTACGAAGAAATACCAACTCAACAAATTATAGATAAATTGCGCCAAACTTTGGAGCCGCGAATTGGTATTGCTGATTCGCTGCTGTCGGAAAGAGTAAATAGTGCAGCCCAAAATGAAGATGACGAAGACATTGCCCTTCTCAAAGCGGGCTTTGACATTTATAACATTCCAATTACATCTTACCAAAGGCGGCTAGGTTCCGTAGTAATTGCCGTTAGAAAAATCGTCCGAAAATTGCTCAAGCCGATACTAGACAGACAAGTAATTTACAACTTTGCTAATACCCGTGTTGTGCAAACCTTGAGCATACAGTTGCAAAAATTGCAAGAAAATCAACAAACTCTAGAGAAAAAACTTACATCGGAATTAAGTGGCGGATCTCCCGAAGTGACAGCGCAGCTTGAGACTCAACAAAGGGCGATCGCAACTTTTCAGTCAGAAATAGAGCAAATCAAAGCAGTCCAGCAGCAACATACTGCTATTTTAGAAGAGATTACCGCTCAATTGGGCGATCGGACGCACTAAAACATCAAAAATGACCAGAAAGAATTGGTTTAAAGCCGGAACCCTTAAAGGCTAGAAATTAAAATCAGACTGTTCATTACTCCCATCCTCTTCCTTCCAGATAGAGGTCGCCCTCATCTATCAACTGTCAACTGTCAACTGTCAACTGTCAATTGAATGAACACACTGCCAATATGCTCGTTAATTATAGTCAACTATAACGGTCTGCGCCACACCAAAGATTGCTTAAAATCTCTACAAAAACTTGCGTATCCAGAATCACAACTTGATTTAATTGTAATTGATAATTGCTCTCAAGACGATTCGGTTAATGCTTTACACGAACTGTTCCCAAAAGTTCGTATATTTGTGAATACCGCCAACAATTTCGCTAAAGCCCTCAACCTCGGCATCAGCGAAGCAAAAGGGCAATATATCGGCTTTCTAAATAACGATGCCACCCTTGACAGTCACTGGCTGGAAATATTAGTTAAACGGCTCGAAACTGACAACAAAGTCGGTGCAACTAGCGGCAAATTACTGTTTAAAGACGGGCGAATTAACAGCGCGGGCATTCAGCAATTACCTAATTTTTATTGGCAAGATGTCGGCTTTGGCGAGAAAGATACGGGACAGTACGATATCCAACGGGAAGTCGAAGGACTTTGTTGGGCGGCGGTGCTTTTTCGCAGGGAATGTCTGGAAGATGTCGGGCCGATTGATGAAGATTTTGTGATGTATTTTGAAGATGTAGAGTTTGCCAAACGCTGCCACAAACGCGGTTGGAAAATGCTTTATACTCCCGCAGCTATCGCCCATCATGAGTATCGCGGTTCGAGTAAAGGTAGTAAACTTACCGAGTATTTCTGCAATCGTAATCGGTTTTTGTATTTGGCGAAACACGAACCTTTGCAATTAGTTAAAGCAATTCATACGTCAGATTTTTTTACTAACAAACAGTACGATTTGCTGTTCGAGAGTTTGTTTGTGGCGATTAAAAAACTGCTAGATTATCAGCCACCGGAAATCGTCGCTACTATACTGCCGCAGTTGTCGGAAAAGTTGGCGGTGATTTACAGTAGAATGAAAGTCGATCGCATTTTACCTCGATTGCAGGTTGTGCGGGGCGATCGCAAAATGTCGATCGCAATTTACGATCACGGACTGCATTTTATCGGCGGCGGGCAAAAATACGTCGCTACCATCGCCTCGCTGCTGCAAAATGAATTTGACATTACCTTCATCGCCAACAAACCCGTTGCTGTTTCCGACTTAGAATCGTGGTACGGGCTTAACCTTTCAGGATGCAAAATCAAGATTATTCCCTTGCAGTTTTACGAAAAACGCGGAATGCAATGTATCGATTCCAGCATCATCGCCGAGGATATGGAAAATCCCTTCGATGAAATTGCCAGAGAAAGCAAAAATTACGATATTTTTATCAATGCGAACCAACTGGAAAAAGTGAAACCGCTGTCGCCGATATCAGTATTTTTCTGTCACTTTCCCAATACTTTTCGCAACCGTCACTTTGCTGTCGATGACTACACTTTCATTATTGCAAACAGCAAATTTACTGTCAAGTGGCTGGAGAAACGTTGGAATTTGCAGCCAACTTTTATGCTTTATCCGCCCGTAGAAATGGCAACAGCTAAAGTGCCGAAGGAAAAGATAATTTTAGCTGTGGGACAGTTTGAAGCTGGGGGAACAAAAAAGCAAATTGAGTTAATCGAAGCTTTCCGCAGTTTGTTAGCAGATTATCCCGATCAACTTCAAGGATGGCGGCTGATTTTAGCGGGTAGTAGTGTTCCAAAAAATCCTTATTTAAAGACGGTTCAGAATTTGTTGAAGCAGGATTCAAGGGCGATCGAACTTAAAGTCAATTGTTCTTTAGATGAGGTAAAATTGCTTTATGCTAAAGCGAGCATATTTTGGCATGGCTGCGGTTTAGGTGAAGTTAATCCCCAAAGGTTTGAACATTTTGGGATGGCGACGGTGGAAGCAATGCAAAATAGTTGTGCTCCGATCGCCTTTTGTGGTGGCGGACAACCGGAAATTGTCGAACACGGGCGATCGGGCTTTTTGTTCAATACGGTTGAGGAACTGTGTCGCTATTCACATCAACTAATTGTCAATCCCGATTTGCTGGCAGAACTTCAAGCTGGTGCACAGCAACGCAGTCAGAACTTTAGACTCGCACCTTTTGAACACAAAGTCAAGAGTTTTTTTGAGATTATTCACCAGGAATATGCTACAATTCGGCTGCCAAATCCAGGCGAGATTGCTCAAATGCTCGATCGACCTTAAGCATACAGATATGGATGCGGTTGACAGTTGACAGTTGACAGTTGACAGTTGACAGTTGACAGTTGACCTCTACCTGAAAGTCGAGGATTCGAGCAACGAACAGAAACGTAGACGGCGGTTGAAACCGCGCCTAAACAAACGATGTCCGCCTCCGCGGACTGAAGAAAGAAGATAACATATTTTAACCCCATCCGATCTTCAACCCGCGCACCATCCGGGTTTTGTTTGTATAGACGCGGTTTCAACCGCCTTGTCTTCTTCCAATTAAAGTTTATTTTTACTCAAAGCGTGTCCAATCAACTTTTAATCAATTTATCCTTCCTAACTCCCGAACCCACGGGAATCGGGACTTATGCAGCTAATCTCTTCCCGCAACTTCAAAAACTAGAACCAACATTACTTACTTCCCAGCAAATTGACGATTATACTTGTTATCAAATCCCAGACAACATCAGACCGGATCGAGGGCCGAAGGGGCAAATTAACAGGCTGCTGTGGACTCAATTTGACTTACCTAAAATTTACGATAAATTGCAGTCAAGCCTAATCTTTTCGCCAATTCCCGAAGCACCTTTGTATTCCAAATGTCGCTACATCGTGACAGTTCATGATTTAATTCCTTTGCGATTTCCGCAAAAATTCTCCCGCTTGACTGCTTATTTTCGCTACTACATACCGCACGTTTTACGGCAAGCAGAACACATTATTTGCGATTCTGAAGCAACGGCGACAGATGTTGCTAATTTTTACCAAATTCCGCGTCAAAAAATGACCGCAATTCCCCTAGCTTGCGATAATATTAATTTTAGATATCTCGACTTACCAGCTAAAAATTATTTTCTTTATACCGGCAGACACGATCCTTACAAAAACTTGGAAAGATTAATTGCTGCATTTGCGAGTTTAGCCGATCGCAAAAACTACGAATTGTGGCTGGCTGGGCCTCCCAACGCTTACACAGCGCAGTCGATCGCACAAGTTGAACAATTGGGTTTACAATCTTTGGTAAAGTTTCTCGGTTACGTGCCCTATTCGCAATTGCCCGTACTGATGAATCAGGCGATCGCCCTAGTATTTCCCACACTCTGGGAAGGCTTTGGCTTGCCGATTTTAGAAGCAATGGCCTGCGGTACACCAGTCATCACTTCCAACCTCTCGTCGATGCCAGAAGTAGCCGGAGATGCCGGATTATTAGTCAATCCCTACAGCGTCGGAGAAATAGCCCACGCTATGCAAACGGTAGCCACAGATTCAAAAGTGCGATCGCACTTAAAAAAAGCTAGTCTAGCGCGATCGGCCGAATTTAGCTGGTACAAAACCGGAACAGCAACCGCCAACATCTTACAACAATATCTTTAAATCTTCCCTCTCTTACTTTCTCCTCTCTGCGCCCTCTGCGCCCTCTGCGGTTAATCAAAAAAAATCCCAGCCAAAAACCGCAATCCTCATATTATCCCATGCCAAATTCCCAATCTAATCTGCTAATTAATCTTTCCTTCCTAATTTCCGAACCAACCGGATTAGCCATCTACGCTAAAAACCTATTTCCCCACCTAAAAACCCTCAACCCAACTTTACTCACCGCCCAAAAATTTCCCAATAATAACTGCTACGAAATCCCAGCCAACCTCACACCAGAACAAGGAAGCAGAGGACACATCAATCGATTGCTGTGGACACAAACCCAAATCCCCAAAATTTACAAACAGCTAAAATCTAATCTTTTATTTTCCCCAATTCCCGAAGCTCCTTTATTTTCCAATTGTCGCTATATAATTACAGTACACGACTTAATAGCCCTACGATTTCCCCGACGCTTCGATCCGCTGACACCTTATCATAAGTATTACATTCCCCAAGTGTTGCGGCAGGCTGAACATATCATCTGCGATTCCGAATCAACCGCCAATGATCTCATTAATTTTTGCAATATTCCCAGTTCTTTGATTTCGCCAATTTTTCCCGGCTACGATGCCAGTTTTTTTAAGTTTCTAGACTTGCCAACTAGCAATTATTTTCTGTATATGGGCCGCCATAATCCCCATAAAAACGTGCAGCGAGTTGTCGCAGCGTTTGCGGCTTTACCTAATAATTCCGAGTACGAATTGTGGATTACAGGATCGGAAGATAAACGTTATACGCCGCTGCTGAAGGCGCAGGTTCAAGAATTGGGATTGTGCGATCGCGTAAAATTCCTAAATTACCTCCCCGCGGCTGATTTGCCCAAAGTCATCAACCGGGCGATCGCCCTGCTATTCCCCAGTCTTTGGGAAGGATTCGGTCTCCCGGTGCTCGAAGCAATGGCCTGTGGCACTCCTGTGATCACATCTAACCTGTCTTCGATGCCAGAAGTCGCGGGGGATGGCGCACTGTTAGTCAATCCGTACAGTGTCCAGGAAATAGCCTCTGCTATGCACGAGCTGGCAACAGATACCAAAGCTCGATCGCACTTGCGGGAACTCGGTTTGGCCAGATCACAAAAGTTTAGCTGGGAAAAAACGGGCCGGGAAACTGCTGCTATTCTCGATCGATACAGTTGACAGTTGACAGTTGACAGTTGACAGTTGTCAGTTGTCAGTTGTCAGTTGTCAGTTGTCAGTTGTCAGTTGACAGGAGGAAGAGGGAAGTTCGGCAGCGGATTTTGTAACGGAAGAAGGAAGACGGAAGAAGGAAGAAGGAAGAAGGAAGACGGAAGACGGAAGAAGAAAGACGGAAGACGGAAGATTTTTCCCATCTCCCCATCTCCCCATCTCCCCATCTCCCCATCTCCCCATCTCCCCATCTCCCCATCTCCCCATCTCCCTCTCTCCCCATCTCCCCCTCGCCTCACCGAGGGACTGTCAGCCCTTCTACTTGTTGATACCCAACTGATCGCCGCGCTTGTACTGCTGGTAAGCAGCAAAAAACAGCCCCGACAGAGTAACAAAGATTAGACCCAGAACAATACCTGAAAGTAGCGGTTCTACCATGAGAGCTCCTTAACGTTAAGATTTAACAATCTATTTTTAATATTACCAGCACTTACACAGTTGAAGTTTCGCATTCTTGGGCCTTCCGGGGTCTCAGAACTTGATATCCCGGCTGGGAAGGATTAAGCTATGTTATGAGAAATAAATTTTCTTGTAGATAGTTTTTTAAATTGAACTCCTTTGAATCACCAACTTGCCACGAATGAAATTAAGAACCCGATCGAGCGAATTGCCATATTTGCGATCGCGGTGTTGCTTGCCATCATATTGGCGAGTCTGACAATTCGTCAGTTTCAAGTCGCCGATCCCTACGTCAGAAGCGTAATGTCCCTGACTGGCGACCAGTTTCAGGGTTCCGCCATCTTTCAAATGAACTGTGCGGGGTGTCACATATCCGCTGGAGATACTCAAGTCGGGCCCAACTTGCAGCGAGTTTCCGATCGCAAATCCGAATTCGAGCTGATCCGCCAAGTCACCAGCGGGCGAACCCCACCAATGCCCCAGTTTCAGCCGAGTCCGCAAGAAATGGCCGACTTGCTGAAATATCTCGAACAAATGTAAACAAAAAAAGGGAACGAAATTTCGTTCCCCTGCTCCCGATTTGTCCAGGTAAGAGTAAGGTGCGCAATGCGCACCCGGAGGAGGAGTGCGGACTAAACCAGCAAGCTAAAACTGCTCGCCGATAACTGGCCCGGCAGTATGCCCCCCAATATAGCCAAAGTCTGGTTAGTGCTGGCGATCGCGATCGCAGTTGAGCCGTTAGTTTCGGTTAACAACAGTTGACTGAAGTCCAAGCCTCCCACCAACTGGATCGAATCCAATTCTGGCGCAAAGTTGATAATCGTGTCAGTTCCCTGAATCGCTGCCAATACAAAGTCTTGTCGGTTGCTACCACCGATCAGGGTGTCATTGCCAATGCCGCCAAAGAGCAAGTCATCGCCGGTGCCACCAAAGAGTACATCATCGCCACTACCGCCCAGTAAGGTATTGTTACCGTCACCGCCGCAGAGAGTGTCATTACCCTCATCGCCAAACAGCACGTCGTCGCCAGCGCCTCCCAACATTACATCGTCGGCTTTGCCACCGTACAATACGTCATTGCCTTCGTCGCCACTGAGCGAGTCGTTGCCGCGATTGCCGTAAATCGTATCATTCGAGCGATCGCCAAAAATCAGGTCAAAGCCTTTACCGCCAAAGAGAGTGTCGTTATCGATGCCTCCGTAGACGGTATCGTTGCCCGTATTGCCATTGATGTAGTCGCCCCCCTGTAGGCCAAAAATCAAATCGTTGCCACCCAATCCGAAGATCGAGTCACTGCCGGCACTGCCCACGATCGTATCGTCGCCGTTAGGGCCATTGATCACATTACCCCGTGAAGGAGTTGCAGGCAGATTGGGAGCCACAATCCTGGGGAATGGATCAGGGCAAACCAAATCTGTCCCTACAGGTGTTGGCGTCGGCGTCGGTTCAGGAGTCGGCGTCGGCGTCGGTTCAGGAGTCGGCGTCGGTGCAGGAGTCGGCGGTGTTGGCGGCGTCGGTGCAGGAGTCGGTGGTGTTGGCGTCGTTACAGGTGTCGGCGTCGGTGTCGGCAGCGGCGTTATAGGTGTCGGTGTCGGTGTCGGTGTCGGTGTCGGCGTTATAGGTGTCGGCGTCGGGGAGTTCCCGAAGTTGATGCCGGTGACAATCTGACCCGAAGTCAGCGCGATGTCGGTGGGGTTGTCGGTGCTTTGGGTAAACCCAGATTTCTGGACTTCCCGGACGCGGTAGGTTCCCGGCGTTAGGTTCGTGAACAGATAGTTGCCACTGCCGTCTGTGGTGGTAGTAACAGGAACAATAGCAGGAGCTCCTGGGGTTGGAGCTGCGAGGTTGGTTAACACAATTTGGTAATCGGCTAAACCCGGTTCTCCAGCATCCTGAATCTTATTGTTGTTGGTGTCTCGGAACTTCAGACCTCGGATCGTGCCCGGTTGGGGCAGGAAGTTACCGAAGTCAATGCCCGTGATTTTATCTGCGGGCTTAACCGTAACGGGGGCGGGGTTAGGCGTCGTCTGCGTCCAGCCTGTTTGCTGGACTTCCCTTACCTGGAAAGTACCTGCGGGTATGTCCTTGATAGTGTAGTTGCCCGTGGCATCGGTGATGGTAGTCGGTTCGCCCTGCTCAAAGACGCCATCGGGATTGATACTGTCGAGGAATATTTGCCAGTTTTGCAGCCCCAGTTCTCCGGCATCCTTAACGCCGTTGTTGTTGAGGTCATTGAATTTTTGACCGCTGATGGTGCTCGACTGGAAGTTGCCGAAGTTAATGTTAACGATGTCTTGACCGCTGGTGACAGTGATATCGGCCGGGTTGGGCGTAGTTTGCGTCCAAGTATCCTGCAAGACTTCCCGCACCGTGTAGGTTGCTGCTGGCAACTCCAGGAATTTGTAATTCCCAGTGGCATCGGTGAGGGCGGTCGGTTCCCCGGTGTCGAGGGTGTCGTTTTTGTTGGTATCGAGGAAGAATTGCCAGTTGGCCAGTCCTGTTTCTTCGGGATCTTTAAAGCCACTGTTGTTGGCGTCGTTGAATTTCAGCCCGCTAATCGTGTTCGGCTTGAAGTTGCCGAAGTTGTTGTTTTGGGAGTCGGTACCGCTGGTGACGGGGATCGTAAACGCGCCCGGGGCAGCCGGAGCCGTTTGCGTCCAGCCGGTTTGTGGCACTTCCCGGACGTTGTAGGTGCCAGCTACCAGGTTGGTGAACTCGTACTTGCCGTCGGCATTGGTGACGGCGGCGTTGGTGCCAGTTTCGTTTGGTACTTGGTCTTGGACGGTGTTGTTGTTGGTATCCAGGTAGATTGTCCAGCCTGCTAGCGCTGGTTCGCCAGTATCTTGGACACCACTTTTGTTGAGATCGTTAAATTTGAGCCCGCTGATTTTGCCTAACTGGAAGTTGCCGAAGTTTGTGGGAGTTATGGTGTTAGTGATGTCTGTGCCACTGGTGGCAGTGATGCTGCCAGTGGGGGCAAGAGTTGGCAGCCAACCAGTCTTTGGCACTTCCTTTAGGGTGTATGTGCCGGGCCCAATGTCGGTAAATGTGTAGTTGCCGATGGTAGTTGTACTTTCGGTTTTTACCACTGCACCGGCGGCATTGAGTAACTGAATATCAAACAGAGTTGCCGGTGCTCCGTCTGTCCCATCTAGGACTCCGTTGCCGTCTTTATCCTCGAATTTGGTGCCTGCGATCGAGATGTTTTTGAAGTTGCCCAGGTTAACGTTCGGGACATCGACGCCGCTGAGGGGGGTGATGTTGGTAGGAGTGAAGGTTTGGGTATAACCTGGTTGGGCGACTTCTTTGACGACGTATTGAGCGCCTCCTGAGAGGGGGCCTACTGCCGCGAAAGTGTACTTGCCAGTGGCATCGGTGGGAACGGTTTGCAGAACTGCGTTAGTAGCGGAGTTAACTAACTGAATTTGCCAAGTGGTGCCTGCTGGCGGCGTTGTTTCGGTTGCCTCTTGGATGCTGTTACCGTTTTTGTCCTCGAATTTTTGACCGCTGATGATAATCTGCTTGAAGTTGCCGAAGTCTTGAGCGGGTGGATTTGCAATCCCCGTATTGTAGGGAGTAGCCGTCGCAATCGGTAGAGTCTGCTCCCAACCAGTTATCGGCACTTCTAAGATCGGGCTATTTGTCTTCGTATCGGGGATGGTGTAAGTACCGCCGAGCGCTACAATAACGCTATCTTCCCCTGGACTCAGGGCCTTGTCACCGTTCTCATCTACGAAAATCGTAAAGTTTTGGACTGGAGTTGTCGTGGTGGCATCAGCCCCATCTTTAATACCATTGCCATTGTTGTCATTGAATTTCTGACCGGTAATGGTGGGGCCGTACTCGTAAGAACCAACGTCAACAGTGGTGTTGACGGTGCGGGCAAACGGCTGACCGAACTGAGTACCCCGTTGGTCTGCGGTGAGGGCTACACCAGCCGTGTTGAGGGCGAGGGCAGGAGTACCAGCATTCAGGACGGTTGCAGGAATGGTTGCGGTAGGAGCGCCGATCAGCGCGTGAGTCAGGGCAAAACCGCCGTTATTTTTCAATACAGGGTCGAGCCAAGGTACCGCAACACCGGTACCGATGAAGCTGGTGTTGTTAGTGGATGCTCCAATAACTTCACTCCCTGCTACTGAAGTATTGCCAACGACGAGGGTGTTGTTGAGAGTGAGAGTTCCGGCGTTGTTGAAAATTCCGCCGCCGCCATTGCTGGCATTCAGCAGAGGGGCGATGACTACTGCGGGGTCACTGGTGATCGTAGTGTTAGTCAGAGTTGCAGTTGCAGTAAGCTGGTTGAGAAAAATTGCACCGCCCAATCCCGAACCAGCCGTAGCAGTTCCACCGCCGGCAGCCCCACCTGTTGCTCTGCTGCTGCTGAAGGTGCTGTTGCTGACCTTCAAAGTACCGCTGTTGAGAAAAATCGCTCCTCCCAGACCAGCACCGCCACCGCCAGCACCGCCCACAATGGCTTCGCCATTGCCGCCTTGGCCACCAGTACCTGGTGTTACACCACTGCCGCCACCACCCACAGTACCGGTGGTTGGTCCGAGAGTACCGCCAGCACCGCCATTACCGGCAGCGGTTGTGACACCGATCGCACCAGCCGCACCACCCGGGCCGCCGCCACCGCCCAGGGCACCAGCGCTGCCATTGCCGCCTGCACCCCGCAGGCTAACAGCATCGCCAGCACTACCGCCAACACCACCAGCACCGCCGCCGCCGCCGTTAACGCCAGCACCACCAGCACCGCCGGGCCCGCCAGGGCCTCCGGCACCAAAGCCTGGCCCCCCGGCACCGCCACTACCACCTGCTGCTCCACTGCCACCATCTCCGCCTTGGCCGCCTTGACCCCCCACAGTTGTGCTGGTAGCGCCTGTGCCGCCAGCACCGCCAATAGTACCAGCGCCCGGACTACCGCCAGTGGCACCAGTGCTAGTGGGAGTACCTGGGCCGCCTCCGATACCGGTGCCGCCTGAAGTAGTAAAGAATGCAGCTAAGCCACTGTTGCCACCAGCCCCGGTACTTCCGGCTGCACCCCCAGCACCGCCGATCGCTCGGTTGTTGCTGAAGGTAACATTATCAATGTTTACAGTGCCGCTGTTGATGAAAAGCGCACCTCCGACTCCCGCGCCGCCACCACCACCAAGAGTGCCGACAGTTCCCTGGGATAGACCATTGGCGATCGTCAGGTTAGAGAGATTAACTGCCGCACTGTTGTCAACAAAGAAAATTGGGTTGTTGTTCCCGTCGATCGTAATCCCAGTCGTAGTGCTGCCAACAAAATTTACAGGGGTTGCAAGTATAGGCAGAACTTGTCCCACTGGAAAGGTTATAGGAGCAGTGATGTTGATATCATCAACATCGGGCAGGACATTAGCAAAGAGGATGGCGTTCTTCAGGGTGGTGAAGTCGGTAGCAGTAAAGGTTCCTAACACGCCACTATATGCTTCCCTCGCCTCTTGGGAAAACGCCACAGCCGTCTCTATCTTCCCCGTAGTCACTTCCAACACCCAGTCTCCGCCCAGCGCTGCACTGCCGGTCAAGTTATCGGAAGCGGCAATATTTGCTCCTGTGAGCTGGCTCAGCCTTTCCACGAAGGCGACACCTGCTTCTGTGGCGGCGACGTTGCAACCGTAAAGTAAAATTTCAGGTTTAGCAGTATTTGAAGAGTTCGAGTTTGCTTCGGCTGCTGGCAAAGCAAACCATGTTTCTAAATAATTGCGGTAGCTTTCAATATTGCTGAGATTCAGTTCTGTGGTTCCCAGTTGCAAGCTGGCTGCTGCGCCGTGAGACAAAATGTGGACGGCTGTAATGTTTTTCCGCTGTTTGAGTGTTGCAGCTATTTGCTCGATGCCGTCGCGATCGCCCTTCAGGATAACAACTTCTGTATCGGGATTTGCAGTTTCTGTTAAACTTTCGCAATCTTTAACTTGTGAATCTGCAAAAACTATCTGGTGTTTCCGTTCTTTATAGAGTTCCATGATTAAATTCCTCTGGTACACACACACTAAATTCATAGCACAAACCAAACGCAGCAGCGATCGATCAAATTCCTCTGCGGATGCGAGTCGTTGGCAAAACCCGCCCCTATGGGGGCTACGCCAACGAAGTCGATCGCCCTAACTTTCACCTAAATGGAATATTGACAAAACCTTTTTTTTATGCTCCCCTAGGATATACTAAGTTAGTTTGATTCTGTAGAAGTTTTCCAGGCGGATATTGTTCCGGCTGTTAAAAAAATATTTGAGAAGACTGGCGCGCAGTTTTTGATGTCATTAGACTCGATCAAATACTACGTTTTGTCATAAATGTCAAGCAAAAAAAATAACTAATGGCGATCGAGCGTCATTAGTTAAAATTTGATGTTATTTGTTTACGGTATTGATGGCAACGCGAAGCTGAGCCTGTACCGCGAATAATCACCAATTACCAAGTTTCTTCATCGGGATGATTGGAATTGCTCCATATTTCCACATCTAAATCGTTGAGATAAATCAGAGCACTTTCAATCTGTTGACTTGTACCGTTAAGTTCCAAATCAAACCAACCATCATCCGAAGTTTTGACACCCAACAAAGCCGCATTAAAATTCACCGTCAAACCGTGTTCGGAAATCAGGTTAGAAATTACAGGTTCCTGATGGTATTCTTTAGGAACACGAATGCGAATGCGGGTTTGAGTTGGTCTGCTGTCTCCTGACTCAGTATGCGGGATATCTGATTCTTGGGTTTTGTGAAAATTGTCGATCGACTCAAATTCAGATTTGCTACTATTCTGATCTAACATTTCAGCCTCCTAATATTTACTTAAATGTAGGTTGCGTTGAGGAACAAAACCCAACTGTCAACTATCAACTGTCAACTGTCAACTGTCAACCTCCTTAATGCTAGTTTTCTTTTCCAAAATCTCCTGAAGCACGAGAGTAACAACTGCTAACAAACCGAGAACTACCGCAGCAGAAAAAGCCGATTGCGTCGCATATTGCTTGTAAGCATCCTCTACAAACAAAGGCAAAGTTTGGGTTTTTTTAGCAATATTTCCCGACACCACAGAGACGGCTCCAAATTCTCCCATTGCTCTAGCATTGGTCAAAATTACTCCGTAAAGCAAGCCCCAGCGAATATTCGGTAGCGTGACATTCCAGAAGATTTGCCAATCATTTGCTCCTAAAGTTTTCGCTGCTTCTTCTTGATCTGTTCCCACTTCTTCCAAAACAGGAATCACTTCGCGGGCGACAAAAGGTAGAGTGACAAAAGCAGTTGCTAGTACCATTCCGGGAAAGGCAAAAATAACCTTAATTCCGGCACTCTCCAGCCACGGACCGAACCATCCCAAGCGACCGTAAAGCAGTACAATCATTAAACCTGCTACTACGGGAGACACGGCAAATGGCACGTCTAAAATGCTGATTAAGAGTGTGCGTCCCCGAAATTTGTTGCGGCCGATAACCCAAGCTGCACACAAACCGAATACCGTATTTACAGGTACAACTATCAGTGTAATCAGCAGGGTAAGTTGTGCTGCTGACAGAAAATCTGGTGAGGTTAAGTTGCTAAAAAATGGTTCTACTCCCTTTTTAAAAGCTTGGTAAAAAACGTTGAGAGCTGGAATAAATAAGATGAGTCCAAGATAGACGATCGCAATTCCGATCAAAGTTGGTTTTACCCAAGCTTTTTCTTTTTTTCGAGCTGAACCACTAGGTGGAAAATTGTACTTTTTCGATAAATTTAGATTAGCCGTCATAGCGTCTTCTCCATGATTGTAAGAGGTTTATAGCGAATAACATTGTCAGGGAAATACCTAACATGAAAGTGCCGATCACCGTGGCTCCTGCATAGTCGTACTGCTCTAATCGCTGGAAAATTAATACAGGGGCGATTAAATCTTTAAACGGTATATTAGAAGCTACTATTACAGTAGAACCGTACTCGCCCACCGCTCGCGAAAATCCGAGGGCAACTCCGGTTAAAATTGACGGAAACAGTGGCGGTAAAACTACTCGCCAGAAGGTTTGAAATTGAGAAGCACCCAAGCACCAAGCTGCTTCTTCGATGTCTTTTTCCATTTCGTTTAAAACTGGCTGTACAGTCCGCACGATGAAGGGTAAGGAAATAAAGATCATTGCTACGCCTACGCCTAAACGAGTGAATGATATCTTGATTCCTAACGGTGCAAACAGCCCGCCGATCCAGCCGTTATCGCTGTAAACTGTGGCGAGGGTTAAACCTGCAACTGATGTCGGGAGTGCAAAAGGTAAATCGACTGCTGCGTCGACAATCCGTTTTAAGGGAAAGTCGTAGCGGACTAATACCCAGGCAATTAATGTGCCGAATACTCCGTTAATTAATGCGGCAATTAATGCGGTAAAAAACGTGACGTTGTAGGCGGAAAGGGCGATCGGGCTTGTGGCAATTTTCCAAAATTCGACGGGGTTTGCTGTGCTGGCTTTTAGCAGCATGGCTGTGACTGGCAAAAATAGCATGAGGCTGAGGTAGCCTATGGTGATTCCCCAAGGTAGGGTGATTTTGCCGATCGCTCTTTTGATGTTGGCGATCGCAGATTGAGAGTTGGTTGCTGGAGATGATACTGTCATAGGGTGATTTTTAACCGCAGATGAACGCCGATAAACTCCGATTTATTCGTTCCCAAGCAGAGCCTGGAAACGAGTAACGAGTAAGTAATGACTGCGAAGGGGTAATTCAGGAATTAGCGTTTAATTGAACCTTGGATTTTGTCAAAAGCGGCTCCGTCATCAAAGAATTTCTTCTGAATTTCTCCCCAACCTCCTAAGTCTTGAGCTGTAAATAGGGTTTTGACGGGGGGATATTTTTGGACAAATTCTGCTTCTGCGGCGACTGTCGCATCTATTGGCCGAAATCCTGCTTTAGCAAATTCTCGCTGAGCTTCTGGGGTGTAGAGAAACTTGACAAATGCTTCGGCGACTTCGCGGGTGCCGTGTTTGTCCACGTTTTTATCGACGATGGCGATCGGATTGTCGATCGACACATTCACGTCGGGAATAATATAAGTCGGTTTTTCGCCTTTCTGAGATGCCAGAATAATCTCGTTTTCGTAGTTAATTAAGGCGTCACCTTGGCCTTGTTTAAAAAATACGTCGGTGGCTTCGCGGGCGTCTTTGGTCAGGATGGGAACGTTTTTGTAGACTTTGCTCGTAAAATCTAATGCTTTGGTGTCATCGCCTCCGGTTTTGACAACCGAGCCCCAAAGTGCTAGGAAATTCCAGCGAGCCACGCCTGATGTTTTGGGATCGGCGGTAATCAATTTCACTCCGTCTTTGGCTAAGTCTTCCCAATTTTTGATGTTTTTGGGATTTCCTTCGCGGGTGACGATGGCTGCTACGGATTTGCTGACGATGCCTTCGTTGGGCACTTCTTTTTCCCATCCGGGCCCAATGAGTCCGGCTTTCTCGATTTTGGCGGTGTCGAGGGCTAGGGCTAGGTGCACGATGTCGGCTTCTAATCCGTCAATTACGGCTCTGGTTTGGGAACCGGAACCGCCGTAGCTTTGATTGAAGCTGACGGTTTGCCCCTTTTCTTTTTGCCACTGCTCAACAAATTTGGGAATTATCGCTTCGTGGGCGGCTTTGGTGACGGCGAAGGAAACGAGGGTTAGTTCTATGTTGCCTTTGTTTGCTCCTGGGCTAGCACCAGCGCCGGGAGTGGCTGCGGGGTTGCTGGGGGTTCCCTGCTGGCAGGATACAATGGCCAGACTTAAAGTTATTCCTACTAAAAATAGGGACAGGAATCTTTTGAGTGAAGTCAACGATTGATTTTTGCCTCCTGGTGACTGTTGCGCTCGGTGAAATTGTTGAGTTAGGTGTTGCCGCTGGCTCATTATATTTGTTCCTCTACAGAAACTACGGTTATTAGGTCGGAATACCGTAATTATGGTGGTGAAGTACGATTATAAACAGGCGCAAGTAAAAATAGCAACAAAAAAAATGAATTGGGGGGGCTCGCGATCGATCGACTAATCCTCAAGTCTTACCATCCGTGGTTTTGAACCAGATTCGCGGTAAAATGTAAACCGTATAAATACGATGATTGAGTCAAGGTGCTAAGCCTGCACGATAACGCCTTACGGATGCGCTGGCTCCTCGCCCAAATAAGCGCGATCGCGGCAAGAGTCCCAGCGGGAGACGCCTGACTCGCGCGATCGCCCCCCAAGTAAGAAAAAGTTTTAACTGGTATGTCATTACCCCGCCCCGTCTCAGACACCCTAATTGAACTGTTGAAGCCTGTAGCCTGCGAATTGGGAGAAAGATTGGGAGCAAGCGCTATCAACGAGCGCTATGCAGAAATTGAGCCGTCTGGTTCTTCTGCTTTGAACCAGCAAATCAAAAAAGACCCCCGCTGGATTAAAGCACAAGTTAAATATTTGCAGCGACAGCAGGCCCGAGAACAAGAGTTAATTGCGATCGCCAGTATAGAAGAAGAAAGGCTAAAGGAAGAACGCGCTAATCGAATTAAGGCAGAAGAATTGAAAGATCAGCGGGCTATTAGCCGGCTTGGTCGCGAGTTAATGCGGGAGATTCAATCAGAAGCAATTCGAGTTAAGCTCAACGAAATTCAAATTATTTGGGACAGGGACAACTGGTTTTCTAATTTGAGCAGACAGGAAACTGAACAGATTTTGCAGCAGCAGCAGCACCGATTGCTGTTGTTAGTTGCTCCGGCAAAAATTAGCCAAGATTGCCCAGATTCGTTTCGCCACAATCTGAATATCGAACTCCCGGCTAAGTTGAGAACTTTTTTGAACCAGTATTACCCCCCGCACGGAGAATCTTGTCCGGTTCAGTTTTACGGAGATTATTTCAAAAACGCGATTTCTGATATTGATGTGGAGCGGTTGCAGACTGTTTTGTCTCCCGTGCCGACAGCTATATTGTACAGCGATATCAGCGATTATGAAGTTAATTTTCATGTCGGTTTTTGGGGAATTATTAATCAGAGCGTTTCCCTAGTGGCGATGCAGCCTTGGAACTGGGAAGAGGTTTATCACCAGTTGGAGGCGGAGGGGAAAGATGAAAAGCTGAGCCTGCGGATTATTCGGCAAATAATTGTGACAATTCATAAGTTACTGGCGGCTTTTTTAGCTGATTTGTATTATTTAAAGATAGATTTTACTTACGAACCTCAGCTATTTAATTTAGAGGCGGAATTTGCTCAAGAATGGTTTTCTAAAGATTGGGCGTTACCGTATATGGAAACTCTTAAAGAAATTCAGGAGCAGCAGCGAATAACCTATAAGGGAGAGATGCGGCGCCTGGCGCTGCGAGAGGCGAAAGCTCGGGCGGAACGCAAGCGTTTGGAAGAGGCTGAACTCAAACGCAGAGAGGAAGCTGAGGCGGTAGCTAAGCGGGCGAAGGAGTTAGCTCACAAATTTAAAAATCTGAAATGGCGGTGCGCATACACTCTGCCGGGACATTCATCGTTTGTGAATTCTCTGGCGATTAGTCCTGACGGCAAAATTCTGGCTAGCGGCAGTTGGGATAAAACTATTAAGATTTGGAAGTTAGAAACAGGGGAATTAATTGGCACTCTGACGGGACATTCCGATCGCGTAAATTCTGTGGCTATTAGCTCGGACGGAAAAATGTTGGTCAGCGGCAGTTCGGACGAAACAATTAAGTTTTGGAATTTGTATAACGGTGATTTATTGTGTACTTTTCCGGGACATTCTATGGAGGTGAATTCGGTGGCGGTTAATCCGAAGGGCCAGCTAATTGCTAGCTGCGGTGGGGCTGATAATGCGATTAAGCTTTGGAATTTGCGGACTGGTGAGTTGCTACGGACTTTGAGGGGTCATGCTGACAATGTGAATGCGGTGGTTTTTAGCCCGGATGGTAAGATATTGGCGAGTGGCAGTTCGGATGCGACGAGCAAGGTTTGGGATGTGGAAAGTGGTAAGTTACTGCGGACTCTTTCGGGTTTGAGTGTTGGGGTGAATTCTGTGGCGATCGCGCCGGATGGTCAGACTCTTGCTAGCGTCAGCAATGATTATACGATTAAGCTGCGGAATTTGCATACGGGCAGTTTGTTGCGGATTTTAAATTCTAATTCTGCGAGGGGAAAGGGTGTAGCGAATTTAGGCATGAATGAGGCTGTGCATATTTTGCGGAATTATGTGAGTCGGGGCGATTCGGTGGCTATCAGTCGAGACGGTTTGACTTTGGCTAGCGGCTGCGATGATAATACGATTAATATTTGGAGTTTGCAGACGGGGGAGCTGTTGAGCACTCTTAAGGGACATTCGGGTACTGTATACTCGGTGGCGATCGCACCTTCGGGCAATTTACTCGCCAGCGGCAGTGGGGATGAGACGATTAAGATTTGGCGCTGCGATTAGACAGTTGGCAGTTGACAGTTGGCAATATTCAGAGCCTGTCCGCTAATTAACACAATACTTGTACGGGCGGGTTCACCAACAATCTATAATTCCCACTCACAATCTATATAAACCCGCCCCCACCACGCGACTAGATATGATTTGAGATTTTGGGGCTAGAAACCGGGTTTCTGGGAAAATTTGGGTTGAGTGACGAGAAATATCGGAAGAAACCCGGTTTCTGGAGTATAGGTGCGTCCAAAACTCTCAAACACGACTGCGGGATTTAGCTCAAGAGAGGACAATTCCGGTTTGTCCCTTACGGGGATGGGTTTTGGGCGAATTTGAAAAAAAGTTTGCTGGGGGGGTTGCGCTAATGGCGATAAGTTTGCTATATTAATTTTCACTGCTGGTGTAACTCAGTTGGTAGAGTAGCTGATTTGTAATCAGCCTGTCGCAAGTTCGAGTCTTGTCACCAGCTTATTTAATGAAATAAAGGCTAGATAAAATTTCTAGCCTTTATTTTTTTTGTCTCGTGTCTCAAGGCGTTTGTCACCCGCCTCAGCAATTTTGATTTTTAAGGTAATCTTTTTTCCAAAAATAGAAATATCGAGAGCTAGAGTGAATCGGGCGATCGCCAACTAGAGTTTCTGATTATCACATAATTGGGTTTAAAACCCCGTCCTTCTAGGACGGCTTTAATTGTAAACTTTCATTACACCTTCACAACTCTTGTGCTGAAGACGATAGTATAAGGGTGGAGGTAAGACAATGCTAGTTTCTGAGTTCAAGGCTTACGGAAAATCAAGTCAGTTCCAAGCGGTAAACGAAGCTATTCGCACCAGCCAGTTTGTTCGTAATAGCTGTTTGCGTTACTGGATAGACAATCCTAAAAAGAACAAGTACGACTTGAATAAATACTGTGCTGTACTAGCAGCAACTTTTCCGTTTGCTGATGAACTCAATTCTCAAGCAAGACAAGCAAGTGCCGAACGTGCTTGGGCAGCTATCTCTCGATTCTACGAAAACTGTAAGAAAAAGATTCCCGGCAAAAAAGGATATCCACAATTTCAGAAAGACTGCCGTTCTGTTGAGTACAAATCGACTGGGTGGAAACTTGCTCCAGACAGAAAGTCGATAACTTTCACCGATAAAAAAGGGGTCGGCAAGCTCAAGCTCAAAGGTACTCGCGACTTACATTTTTACCAAATTAACCAAATTAAACGGGTTCGATTAGTAAAACGTGCTGACGGTATTTACGTTCAATTCTGTATAGATGTCAGCAGAACAGAAAATACAGAGCCGACAGGTAATACTATCGGATTAGATGTTGGGTTAAAAGAATACTACACCGATTCAAATGGAATCACGGTTGAAAATCCTAGATTCCTAAGAAAGGGCGAACGTATCCTTAAACGCAGTCAGCGTCAAGTGTCGAGAAAGGTTAAAGGTTCAAAGAATAGAGGTAAAGCTCGACAGGTTTTAGGTAAGCGCCATCTCAAGATAAGTAGGCAACGTAAAGACCATGCCGTGAAATTGGCAAGGTGCGTAGTTCAGTCAAACGACTTGATAGCCTACGA
>NZ_JAUBVR010000003.1:0-28760 GCF_036705955.1 Microcoleus sp. A6-C6
GGGGAGATGGGGAGAGGGGGAGAGGGGGAGATGGGGAGATGGGGAGATGGGGAGATGGGGAGATGGGGAGATGGGGAAAATCTTAGTTGATCATCAAATAGCGTAAGGTACGCGAGGCGCACCCTACAGACGTTACAGACGGCTTTTTTGTCTCAAACGCCAGCAGTCACCAGGCAGTTTTTAGCTGCAAACTAATGACTGATGACTAATGACTAATGACTACATCATGCCCATGCCGCCCATGCCGCCCATGCCGCCCATGCCGCCCATGCCACCCATGCCGCCCATGCCGCCCATGCCGCCCATGTCGCCCATGTCGCCACCAGCTTTTTTCTTCTCTGGTTTTTCGACAATCACAGCTTCGGTGGTTAACACCATACCAGCAATGGAACCGGCATTTTGTAAAGCCGATCGCACAACCTTAGCCGGATCAATAATTCCAGCGGCAATCATATCTTCGTACACGTCGGTGAGAGCATTGTAACCAATGTTCAACTCGCTCGCGCGCACTCGCTCGATCGCGATCGAACCTTCAACGCCCGCATTATCAGCGATTTGACGCAAAGGAGCTTCCAAAGCCTTCGCAACCAAGTCAGCGCCGATTTGTTCTTCAGCGTCTAAAGTCTTTTTGATTGCATCTATTTTTGTAATCAGGTGAATCAGCGTCGTCCCGCCTCCAGCAACAATGCCTTCTTCCACAGCAGCTTTAGTAGCGTTGAGAGCATCTTCAATGCGCAATTTGCGGTCTTTGAGCTCGGTTTCGGTAGCTGCGCCTACTTTGATTACAGCAATACCGCCAGCGAGTTTGGCAATGCGTTCGCTCAATTTTTCGGTGTCGTAGTCGGAATCCGTCGCTTCTAGCTGCTTGCGGATTTGCTCGATCCGTGCTTGCACGTCTGCTTTGTGTTCGTCGCCAGCGACAATGATGGTGTTTTCTTTGTCGATCGTAATTTTGCGAGCGGTACCGAGCATTTCTAGTGTTGCGGTATCAATGCTGAGTCCGACTTCTTCAGAAATCAGTTGACCGCCGGTCAGAACGGCGATATCTTGTAGCATGGCTTTGCGTCGCTCGCCAAAACCAGGAGATTTGGTAGCTGCGATGTTCAACACGCCGCGTGCTTTGTTAATTACCAAAGTTGCCAAAGCTTCACCTTCAATATCTTCGGCGATAATGATCAGCGGTGAACCGGTGCGGGCGACTTTTTCAAGAATCGGAATTAGTTCTTGAATGGAATTGATTTTTTTGTCGGTAATCAGGATGCGAGCGTTTTCATACTCAACTTCCATGCGATCGTTGTTGGTGACGAAATACGGGGAAAGATATCCGCGATCGTACTGCATCCCTTCGACAACTTCCAATTCTGTTAACAGAGATTTCGACTCTTCAACAGTAATTACGCCGTCTTTGGTGACTTTTTCCATTGCTTGGGCAATCATGGCGCCGACTTCTTCGTCGTTACCGGCGGAGACCGTGGCGACCTGAGCAATGGCAGATCCTTCGACTGGTTTCGCCAATTTGGCGATTTCTAGGACTAAGTGGGCGATCGTTTTTTCAATACCGCGGCGCAGCGCGACTGGATTTGCGCCTGCTGCGACGTTCTTCAAACCTTCGCGAATCAGGGATTGAGCGATCACGGTGGCGGTGGTTGTGCCGTCGCCTGCGATATCTTTAGTTTTGGAGGCGACTTCTTGAATTAAGCGAGCGCCGGCATTTTCCAGAGGATCTTCGAGTTCAATTTCCCTAGCAACGGTGATACCATCGTTAACGATTTGGGGAGCACCGAATTTCTTTTCGAGTAGGACGTTCCGGCCTTTGGGGCCCAAGGTGATGCGGACTGCATCGGCGAGTTGATTTACGCCGCGTTCTAGTGCCCGCCGAGATTTGTCGCTAAATGCAATTATTTTGGTCATGTTTGTCTTCTTTGGCTTACATAGCAAATTTAGCACTCTCTGAGTCTGAGTGCTAAGCCGATCGACTTTAGATTGTAGCGCGCCTCAGCCGTGCGGGGGATAATTGGGGCGGATGGGGTTTGGGCGAGGAGTGCGGGTGGCTTTTGAGACGGCACTGTGGTTTCTCCGCAGATATAATGTGATTTGTGCCATTTCGGGCGATCGGCTTTTGCTCCAAATCCAAACCCAATTTTGATAACCCGTCATCCCAAAGCAGAATTTTCATTCAAAAAATTCTTAACTTTTTCCCTCTTCCCTCCGACCTCTTCCTGATGACTGATGACTACTGACTACTGACTACTGACTACTGACTACTGACTACTGACTACTGACTTCTTCCTTCTTCCTTCTTCCTTCTTCCTTCTTCCTTCTTCCTTCTTCCTTCTTCCTTCTTCCTTCTGACTTAACATAATGGCTCGTTATTCTCGACTGCAAAAACTCATTTCCTATATGCGCCCGCACTGGAAACCCACATTTGGGGGCGTTTTCTCGCTATTAATCGTCAATGCTGTGGGCGTTTACATTCCCCTGCTGATTCGGAATGCCATTGACACTCTCCAAGTTGCCACTAAATTTGACCAAGTTTTCAACTACGTCCTCCTGATTCTGCTCCTCGCCTCAATTATGTGGGGAATTCGGATGGTGTCGCGGATTCTGCTGTTTGGCGTGGGGCGTCAAGTAGAATTTGACCTAAAACAGCAAATATTTAATCATTTATTAACATTAGAACCGTCTTATTTTGCTGTCAATACGGTAGGGGATTTAATTAACCGCGCCACTTCCGATTTGGACAATATTCGCCGCTTGGTGGGTTTTGCAGTGCTGAGTTTGGCGAATACGACATTTGCCTATGCTTTGAGTTTGCCGGTGATGTTGGGGATTGATGTACGGCTGACGCTATTGGCGATCGCAGTTTATCCTTTAATGCTAGTTTTGGTGCAATTATTTAGCGACAAACTTCGCATCCAGCAATTAGCCGTGCAAGAAGAACTATCGGCGATGAGCGATTTGATTCAAGAAGATATGAGCGGGATGTCCGTGATTAAAATCTACGCTCAAGAAGAAAATGAACGCCGAGCATTTCGCGCTTGTAATGCCAAGTTGCTATCAGCAAATTTGACATTAGCACAAACTCGAAACTTTATTTTTCCGCTGCTGGGCGGTTTGGCAAGCATCAGTTTGTTGGTGCTGCTTTCTGCGGGTGGCGGGGCAATTGCTAAGGGCGAAATTAGCATCGGCGATTTTGTGGCGCTGCTGATTTATGTCGAGCGTTTGGTATTTCCGACGGCGCTGTTAGGTTTCACAATTACTGCTTACCAGCGTGGAGAAGTCAGTGTCGATCGCATCGAATCAATTTTGATGGTGGAACCGAGCATTAAGGATGCTGCGAATGCACTTGAACTGCCAACTCCCGTCAAAGGCGAAATAGTCGCCCGCAACTTGAATTATACCTATCCCGGTGCTAAGATACCCGCACTCAAGGATGTTAGTTTTACCATCAAATCTGGCGAAACTGTCGCAATTGTCGGGGCGATCGGCTCTGGCAAATCAACCTTGGCTAATGCGTTGCCGCGCTTGCTGGATATCGATCCGGGCGAGTTGTTTGTAGACGGGCAGGATATTACTGAGGTGAAGTTGAGGGAGTTGCGCGGGGCGATCGCCTACGTGCCCCAAGAAAGCTTTCTATTCGGTACTACGATTAAGAATAACATCCGCTACGGCAACCCTTTAGCAGAAGAGCCGGAAATTGAAGCAGCCGCCAAACAAGCCCAAATCCACCCCGAAATCCTCAACTTTCCGCAGCAGTACAAAACAGTTGTCGGCGAGCGTGGTATTACCTTATCCGGCGGACAGCGGCAGCGGACAGCACTAGCTAGAGCCTTATTAGTTGACGCTCCCGTGCTCATTTTAGATGACGCTCTTTCCAGCGTGGACAATCAAACTGCTACCGATATCTTGAATAACTTAGCAACCGGAACCGATCGCAAAACAGTGATTTTCATCTCGCATCAGATGTCCGCTGCTGCTACAGCCGATCGCATTTTCGTCATGGAAAAAGGAGAAATAGTGCAAAGTGGCACTCACGCAGAATTGGTAAAGCAAACAGGGCTTTATCAGTATTTGTGGAACCAGCAAAAAATAGAAGAATTGCTGCATTGAAATGCTCGTGTCAAACAGGATTGCTATATGTAGCAAGGGCGTTCATTGTAACGCCACGGGCAGCGAGTTTTATGGGAAGTGCCTGATCAGCGCTTTTCGCGATCGAATAAAGTAAAAGTTTTTGTCGTTAAAATCCAGCCGCTTGGAATTTAACAAAGCTCAGCCAGCTTTGATCTAAACCCAGAAGGATTCCAGGGTTGATTACACTTTAGTCAACAGACATTGAGTATCTACCGAGAGATTAAAGACCGCTAAGGTGAGGGGGCAGCCTTGGGGAATCCGCGAAATATTTACGCTTCCTTGAGCAACTATGCCAAGGCGATTGAGTGCTATCAGTAGTCGCTGACTATTGCGCGCAAGATTCACAAGTACCAAAAATGGAGAGCCAAACATGATTAGACTCCCTGGAATTAAAGTTTTAGCCCAAATTTACGAAAGCGCCAACTCGCTAGTCTATCGGGGAATTAGAGAACAGGATAACCAACCGCTGATCCTGAAATTACTCAAAGAAGACTATCCTACCCCTGCCGAACTTGTCCGTTACCAGCAGGAATATGAAATCACCCGCCGCTTAGACTTCGGAGGAGTTGTTAAGGCTTACGAGCTACGAAGACATAACAACACGCTGGTAATGTTATTAGAGGATTTCGGCGGGGAATCTTTAGGGATATTACTCGAAAAAAGACAGTTTACTTTATTAGAATTTCTCCAAACCGCCATTCAAATCGCTGAAACCCTGGGGAGAATTCATCAGTCAAACGTTATTCATAAAGATATTAACCCGTCCAATATTGTGTTTAACTCTCAAACGGGAGAATTAAAAATTATTGATTTTGGCTTGTCCACAGCCTTATCAAGGGAAAGCACTGCCTTAAAAAGCCCTAATGTTTTAGAAGGGACGTTAGCTTATATTTCTCCCGAACAAACAGGCAGGATGAATCGAGCGATCGATTACCGCACTGATTTTTACTCGCTGGGAGTTACCTTCTATAAAATATTGACAAACCAATTGCCTTTTGATGCGATCGATGCAATGGAGTTGGTTCATTGTCATATTGCTCAACAACCCGTCCCACCCCATGTAATTAATCCCGCAATTCCTGTAGTCGTTTCAGAAATCGTGATGAAACTAATGGCAAAAACAGCAGAGGAACGATACCAAAATGCTTTAGGGATCCGAAACGATTTGGCGCTATGTCTAAGGCAGCTAGAAAGTGGTAAAAAAATAGAAAATTTTGTTTTAGGCGAACAAGATATTTCTGATAGATTTCAAATCCCACAAACGCTCTATGGCAGGTCAAACCAAATTGAAACGTTACTCGCAGCTTTTGACGAGATAGCTAATGGCCCCAGCCAACTCATGCTCGTTGCTGGTTATTCTGGTATTGGTAAATCATTATTAGTTCAAGAAATCTATAAACCCATTACCGAACGGCGCGGTTATTACATTTCTGGTAAGTTTGACCAATTTCAACGCAATATTCCTTACAGTGCTATCGTCAGTGCCTTTCGAGAATTAGTTCGACAACTGCTAACTGAAACGTCCGAACAACTACACGTATGGCGCGATAAACTCCTATCAGCATTAGGAGCCAACGGACAAATTATTATTAATGTCATCCCTGAAGTCGAACTGATTATTGGCAAGCAACCAGCCCTCCTAGAGCTAGCAGCGACTGAATCTCAAAATCGGTTTAACTTAGTCTTTCAAAACTTCATTCATGTCTTTTGTAAACAAGATCATCCCTTAGTTATCTTTCTAGATGACTTACAGTGGGCAGACTCCGCTACTCTGAAATTAATGCAGTTAATCATGACTGATGTAGATAGTTCGTATCTACTGCTAATTGGAGCCTATCGGGATAATGAAGTCAGTGCAGCCCATCCCTTAAAAATTACCTTATCAGAAATTCAAAAAGCGGGAGCAACTGTAAATTCCATCTTGCTCTCAACCTTAGATTTAACTTGTATCAATAAATTAATTGCCGATACGCTTAAGTGCGACACACAAAGATCAAAGCCATTAGCAGAATTACTGCTGGCCAAAACTCAGGGTAATCCGTTCTTCCTGAAAGAGTTTCTCCAGTCGCTTTATACAGAAGATTTATTAGATTTTGATTATGATAGTAACAGTTGGCAGTGGAATGTAGAGCAAATTAAAGCACGAGGTATTACTGATAATGTCGTTGACTTGATGACTCAAAAAATTCAAAGACTACCAGAGATGACGCAAGAAGTATTAAAAACGGCTGCTTGTATTGGCAACCAATTTGATTTAAAGATGCTCTCGATTGTAGGTGAAAAGCCGCAAAAAGAAACGGCAAACGAACTCTGGTCAGCCGTGCGAGAAGGTCTAATTGTTCCAGTAGGAGATGATTACAAATTTCTGCAAACAGACCGAAATTCTGATGAATTCGAGGTAGCTTACAAGTTTGCCCACGATCGCATCCAACAAGCCGCCTACTCTCTTATTCCCGAACACCGCAAGCAAGCAAACCATCTGCAAATCGGTCAGCTACTCCTGAACAATACTCCCCTCCAGCAGCAAGAGGAAAAAATATTTGACATTGTTAATCAATTGAATTGCGGCACCAACCTGCTCGAAAACCAGCAGAAACGAGATGAATTGGCAAAGTTAAACCTAATAGCTGGCAAGAAAGCAAAAGCCTCAGCCGCTTTTCAACCCGCCCTTACCTACCTAACAAGCGGCTTAGAATTATTGAACCCCTCTCAGTCCTCCCTTAGCAAAGAGGGCAGTGAAGGGGGATCAAGTTGGCAAACCCAGTACGATACAACACTTGATCTGTATGTAGAAGCCGCAGAAGCTGCCTATTTGTGCGGTCAATTCGATGAAATGGAGCGATTAGTTCCAGTCGTGCTGCAACAGGGCAAAACACTGTTGGATAAGGTGAAAGTTTATGAAGTTAAAATCTCTGCTTATCTAACGCAGAACAAGCCATTAGAAGCGGTTAATACTGGACTAACAGTTCTGAAGCTATTGGGAGTTGGTTTGCCTAAAAATCCCGGTAAATTAGATATCTTACTTGGTTTAATGGAGACAAAATTTGCATTATTGGGGAAACAAAATGAGGACTTAATCAACTTACCAGAAATGACTGATCCTGACAAATTGGCAGCAATTCGGATTCTATCGATCATGGGGTCTGCTTCCTATATAGCCGCTCCTAATCTATTACCGTTGGTTACTTTTAAGGGTATTAGTATGTCAGTCAAATACGGCAGTTCTTCCTTCTCAGCAATGGGGTATTCAGCGTATGGTCTGATTCTTTGCGGAGTATTAGGAGACATTGAAACAGGCTATAAATTTGGCAACCTAGCTTTAAATCTATTAGAAAGACTCAATGCTAGGAAAGTAAAGTCCAAAACAGTCGCTATTGTTAATTACTTTATCAGACATTGGAAAGAGCATGGAAGGCAGACATTACAGCCTTTGTTACTGGCATATTCGACCGGACTAGAAACAGGAGATTTAGAATATGGGACATATTCCCTATTGTGGAACTCCTACAATTCCTATTGCGTGGGTCTGGAGTTAGATGTTGTTGAGCGGGAGGCAGCCAAATACGGTGATACTATCCAAAAATTGAAACAAGAGCGAAACTTTCATTACATTAATATCAATCGGCAAACGGTTCTGAATTTGATGGGGCGATCGGAAAATCCCTGCCTTTTAATTGGTGATGTTTATGACGAATCAGAAAGACTACCTCTTGATGTTGTGGCCAATGACCAAGCGATACTTTTTCATACATATCTTGGAAAAATGACACTCTGTTACCTATTTGAAGAGCATAAGGAAGCGCTAGAAAATGCGGTATTAGCGGAAAAATATATAGATAGTGCAACAGCGATGCTAACTAGTACGTTATTTTATCTTTACGATTCCCTTGCAAGAATTGCTGTGTATTCTTCCCTCTCAAAAATCCAGCAAAAGCGCCTATCTGGAAAGGTGAAATCTAATCAGAAAAAACTCAATAAATGGGCGTATCATGCCCCGATGAATCATTTGCACAAGTTTTATCTGGTGGAAGCAGAATTGCACCGGGTTCAAGGAGAGATGATGATAGCAATGGACTATTACAAAAAAGCTATTGCTCTTGCTAAAGAACATGAATACATTAATGAAGAAGCTCTGGCGCACGAACTCGCCGCTAAGTTTTATCTCGGTTTAGATCAAGATAAAATCGCCCAAGTTTATATGCAAGATGCCCGCTATTGTTATCTCCGCTGGGGAGCGACGGCTAAAGTTAGCTATCTAGATAAACGCTATCCACAATTATTACCAAAAAGATATTCAGATAGGGGAACTCTCAGCACAAGAACATCTACGCCGCCTACCACAACTGGCTGGAGAACTTCTTCTGAGCTGGATTTTAACACAGTCATGAAAGCTTCCCAAACCCTATCTGAGGAGATTGTCCTAGATAAATTGCTGGCGAAATTGATGCGGATTATTATTGAGAATGCCGGAGCACAAAAGGGCTTTTTGAGTCTAGAAATTAAGGGGAAATTGCTGATTGAAGCTGAAGGCTCTGTGGATCAAGATGGCGTGACTGTGTTGCAGTCAATCCCCGTCAAGTCAGCGTGGGAACTTGGGGATAAACTTTTAATTTCTCACACAATTGTTAACTATGTGGCTCGCACGCGGGAAAGTGTAGTATTGAGCGATGCTGCAAATGACCCTAAATTTGCTAATTCCCCCTACATCAAAGCGCATAAGCCTAAATCAATTCTGTGCTTCCCTCTCCAATATCAAGCTAAACTGGTAGGAATTATCTATTTAGAAAATAATCTAACCACAGACGCTTTTACTCCCGATCGCTTGGAAGTTTTAAATCTACTTTCCTCCCAGGCAGCTATTTCTATTGAAAATGCGCGTCTCTACAATAATCTCAGCGAACTTAACCAGGCTTTTGAGCGTTTCGTCCCCCGCCAATTCCTCCAATTCCTGGATAAAGAAAGCATTGTTGATGTTAAATTAGGCGACCAAGTTCAACAGGAAATGTCGGTACTCTTTTCCGATATTCGCGACTTCACAACTTTGTCGGAAAGTATGACTCCGCAAGACAATTTCAACTTTATTAATGCCTATTTGTCGCGCCTGGAGCCTGCCATTACTGCAAATCAAGGATTTATTGACAAGTATATTGGCGATGCAATTATGGCTCTCTTTAGCGGCGAGGCAGATAATGCCGTCAAAGCAGGCATTGATATGCTACATCGTCTTACCGAATATAATCAACATCGCACTGCTTCTGGATACGTGCCGATTAAGATTGGCCTTGGCATCAATACAGGTTCTTTAATTCTCGGCACGGTTGGGGGAAAAAACCGAATGAATAGCACCGTGATTAGCGATGCAGTGAATTTGGCCTCGCGGATAGAAAGCTTGACTAAAAAATATGGGGTTTCGATGTTAATTAGTCACGAAACTTTTAGATCTTTGCCAGATTCTAACCAGTATGCTATCCGCCTGATCGATCGCGTAACAGTTAAGGGCAAATCAGAAACGGTATCGATTTTTGAAGTTTTCGATGCCGATCGCCCTGAGATTTATGAGGGCAAGGTAGCCACGAGAACAGTGTTTGAAGAAGCTTTGGTACTCTACCATTTGCAAAAGCTTGGAGATGCGGAGCGATTGTTTGCTGAGTGCCTGCGCCGCAATCCCACAGATAAAGCGGCTCAAATTTATCAACAGCGCTGTATTCAACAAGATCGGGACTAAGGATGCGTTAGCTCAAAAAGGTTAGTGTCATGAATAATTCATGACACTAACAAATTTCTATTACTAACGGTGTAGCCATCGAGATGGGGAATATCAGTCTTAAGATCGTTGTCATTGCTCAATCATTAAAATAAGCTTAAAAGTATCGAAAATTAACAAACATTTGAGGATATTTAGCTATGGACGGTCAAGACCCCGCTGACATCAAGATGGGTAACATAGATGAAGAAGAAAGTTCCGTTGTAACGCACGGGATGGTCATTCTGGGGATCGATCCTGAAGCAGGAGAGGCCGTAGTTTTTAAGGATTTAGAAGTCACAAATTCCAAAGTAAAATTGAGTGCATACCTAGCGATAGATGGAAATTTAAATAAATCCATAGAACTAGGCGAACTCACAGGAAATATGGGTAACGTTAAAAGCGCCGTCCCATTAGGAACTGATACCTCCCCTTACAATACCGTAGTTCTTTGCGACCAAAAGAGTAAAAAGAAACTCGCAGTCATTGAATTGTAGACCCGCAAGCGAGTAGGGATGGGATAACCTCTCTACTCACCTATTAACAATTCACGCTCCATTAACCTTTGCTTACTGTTCCTATAAAAAAGCGATTCGTAGCCGACAATATAAATAAGCCAGCATACGCGAGAGTTGCAACTCGCGCGTATAGCCAGCAGTTACACCAAATCCAGTTTCTTGAATTACTCGATGGCGATGAATGACGCGATCGACAATAATTGATTTATAATAGAGATATTTACCTCAGAACCCTACCCAATCATGCTCGCAGAAGCAAACGCCACACTCTGGCCCAGTCTAATTACTATTTCAGCATTAATTCTGTACTTCATTGTTACCATCAACGTCGGCAGAGCCAGATTCAAATACAAAGTTTCTCCCCCGCAGATGACAGGAAACCCAGATTTTGAGCGAGTAGTGCGAGTTCACCAAAACACCTTAGAGCAACTGATTTTATTTTTGCCCTCGCTGTGGATCTTCTCGCAATTTATCAGCCCAATTTGGGCTGCCGGGATCGGCACAGTTTGGATAATTGGACGCATTTTGTTTGCTTGGGGTTACTATCAAGCGGCGGAAAAACGAACCGCAGGATTTGGCATTAGTACCTTAGCTACTTTAACTTTACTGGGCGGTTCCTTGATTGGCATCATCATGTCGCTGGTAAAAGTTTCACAGCTATAACTAATATTAGTAGGGTGTGCAGTGCGCACCTTACCCATAAATTTAACTCTTTCAAAAATCTTCAGGAGTCAATATGTCAGAAACCAACAAACCCGTATTTCAAATTAACCAGAAACTTTTTCAGCAGCTTACCGAGTGGCAAGAAAAACTTAAATTAGAAGATGAATTAGCAAGCGAATCAGAAGACGAAAAACCAATTGAGGTGAAAAATCCTCCCGACAGTTATGAACAGCATTCTCAAAAAGATAATTCCTAGCTTGTGGCTAACAGCATCTTTGGCATTTCCGGCTGCTGTCTCGGCTCAATCGCTGACAACTAACCCAATTGGGCAAATCAATAGCGGTTTGTTTCGTTCTAACTCTCAAGATTTCTTTGAGCAAGGAAATCGCCAACTGGAAAGGGAAATAGCAATTTTTTTGTTGCCAAAAAATGTCGCTTCAACAGTCAATATATTGGAGATTGATGAAACATTGCGCTCTCAGCTTTGTCGCGAAGATTTTCAAATCTCCTTACAGTATTCTGATACAATCAGTGCTGCTGATGTTTCTAGTTTTAATGCAAAACTGAAAGAGATTTGCACGCACAATTAACATAATAGTGAGGGAATGATTAAAGTTTTAGTGTTAATGGATAAAGAATCAATGACTAAATTGAAAGTAGCAATGCTGGAAGCGGAAAATGTCGATGAATTAGCCGCCATCATTATTGATTACACTCATGAGGAAATGATGCTAGTTTTTCATGAGCTAGAATGGGAACAACAGGCGAGAATTAAGGATATTTGGAAGAGTGTTTGAGGAATTGCGAATCTATAAAGTTATCAGTTAACTCTTGTGGGGTGGGCTTTTAGCATCGCCCCGAATATGCAATTCAAGTTAAAGCGAGGCAGAGCCTCTAGATATAGGTTCCCAGGCTGGAGCCTGGGAACCAGTTAAAAAGCCTGATTTTTCTCAGGGATAATCTATATTTAGCCCTACTCTTCAGGTAGCGATTCGAGACACAATTGACGGAAATGATCGCCTCGCTGCTCGAAGCTTTGGTATTGATCGAAGCTAGCACAAGCTGGGGAAAGCAACACGACTTTAGCATTATTTTGTTTGCCTAATTCTGCCGCCCTCGCAATTGCTCTTTCCATTGTTTCGACTATTTCCCAAGCATTATAATCGGCTTGTTCGAGCCGATCGCTAAAAATACCTGCCGCATCCCCAATTAACAGCACTCCCACAGCTTTCGCCTTAATTGTATCGATCCAAGCGTTATCATCACCTTCCTTGGGATCGCCGCCCGCAATCAAAATCGCCGGCGCGCTTACAGAAGCCAACCCGACTTGCGCCGCGTCATAATTAGTCGCTTTGCTGTCGTTGATAAAATCTATGCCTTCCCAGGTGCGGATGTGTTCGAGACGGTGCGACACTCCGGGGAATTTATCGATCGCGCGGGCGATCGCACTTGGCTCAATTCCAGCCAAATTAGCCGCCGCCACCGCCATCAATAAATTTTGTAAATTGTGCTCTCCCACCATCCGCAAAGACGAAGCAGGCAAAATTTTCTCGCCTTGAGCAATTACCCAACCGTCTTCGATATACGCTCCAAAACTGCGTTTTCCCAACAATTCCTTTTCACCTTTAACACTCGTCCAACACGCATCAGGCCAAATGTCAACTCCTTGCTGCCGCAAAACAGGATCGTCACCGTTGATGATTTGCAATTCCGACTTTTTCAGCAAATGCGCTTTAATGTTGTAATAATTTTCTAAAGTTTTGTGGCGGCTGAGGTGATCGGGAGTCAAAGTCGTCAAAACTCCGATTCGCGGCGCTACAAACGGCGATGATTCTATCTGATAGCTGCTGATTTCGGCGATTACCCAATCCGGCGGTTTCTCAGCTAAAGCTAATTCGCACGCAGCATAGCCAATGTTGCCGCAAGCCGGAGCATAAAGTCCGGCTTCCGCAAAAATCGCAGCAATTAAAGCAGTAGTCGTAGTTTTGCCGTTAGTGCCAGTAATTGCTACCCAAGGAGATTTGAGATAGCGCCACGCCAGTGCCATTTCTCCGATTGTTTCTATTCCTAATTCTCTGGCGCGGACTAATGCTGGAATGTCCCAGGGAACCCCCGGACTTACTACTACTAATTCTATAGATTTGTCAGGTTCAAATGATTTACCTAATTCTACTGCAATTCCTTCGCTAGCGAGTTCCTGTTGCTGTTCGAGTAAGTTTGGAGAAGATGAGCGATCGCTCAGCGTTACTTCCCATCCTTCGCGTTTGAGCAGTCGGGCGGCGGCATTCCCTGATTTTCCTAATCCAATGATGTGAGCGATCGGCATAATTTGTGTGTGTGATGGAGCGAACTTTCCTGGTTTTCTAAGTTAATATCTTAACCTTGAATTGGTTGTTGGCTATGGGCCATTTTGCAGATTTTTTAAGAAGACCGGGCGGTTGAAACCGCGTCTATACAAACAAAACCCGCCTCCGCGGGTTGAAGAACGTTTACGTTATTTTCTTCAGTCCGCGGAGGCGGACTTCGTTTTTGTAGGCGCGGTTTCAACCGCCGTCTTATCTTCGTTTAACGCTTCACTCTATTAGAAGACCGGGCGGTTGAAACCGCGTCTATACAAACAAAACCCGCCTCCGCGGGTTGAAGACGGATTGGTTATTTTCTTCAGTCCGCGTCGGCGGACTTCGTTTTTGTAGGCGCGGTTTCAACCGCCGTCTTATCTTCGTTTAACCTTTGACGATCGCCCCAAAGTCAGCCAACACCCGCGCGTGATTCCGCAGCAAACCCAGTAAATTCAAGCGATTGCGCTTAATTTCCGGGTCGGAATCCATCACTAGAACACTTTCAGGGCCGTCAAAAAAGCTGCTCACAGCCGGAGCAATTTCAGTCAAACTATCTACCAATAGCTGATAATTGCGGGTTTGCTTCGATAGCAGCGTTTGCGGCACCAACTGCACCACTGCATCGTAAAAAGCTTGTTCTGACGACTTTTGAAATAACTCTGGTTTCACCGCAGTTTTCGGTTCCAATTGTACTTTATCCAAATCGCCTTGAGCCGCCAAACGAGTTGAACGATTAACTGTTTCGTAAATTCGATCCAAAGTCTTGTCATTGCGGATTTGTTGCAGGAAAAGCGCTCTTTCCAGCGCGTCCAACAAATCTCTCAAAGCTCGTTCAGTATATTCTGGGTCGTTTTCTCCCAAAACTGCATTCACTAAATCGTAATCTACATTTTTTTCTTCTTGCAACAAAGTCCGAATTCTTTGCAGGAAAAACTCGTATAACTGCGATAGCAACTCCGCCGATGTTTGGGGGCGCGCTGCGGTAAATTCGGCGACAACTTCTGCAAGTAGTTGGTGCAAATTGATGGGCAACTGAGCCGCCCAAATAATGTTAGTTATGGCATTGGCGGCGCGACGCAAAGCAAAGGGATCGGAGGAACCAGTTGGCAGCATTCCCAAGCCGAAGATGCTGACTAATGTATCTAATTTGTCGGCGATTGCGACAACTTGACCTGTGAGAGTTTGCGGTAAATTGCCTCCGGCGGCTTTGGGCAAATAATGCTCGAAAATTGCTGTTGCTACCGATTCCGGTTCGCCGCAGGCTAAGGCGTATTTCTGCCCCATGATTCCTTGCATTTCGGGAAGTTCGTAAACCATTTGGGTAACGAGGTCGGCTTTGCAAAGTAAGGCTGCTCTTTCTATGTAAGCTTGTTCTTCATCTGTTATTTGCAGTTGCTTGGTGATGAGGTTGGCAATCTTGCACAGCCGATCGACCTTTTCCCGCACTGTACCCAAATCTTCCTGAAAAGTGACTGTCTCCAACTTGGGCAAATAATCCTCTAGAGGCTTGGCCAAGTCGGCTTTGTAGAAAAACTGACCGTCTGCTAATCTCGCCCGCACAACTCGCTCGTTACCGGCGGCAATAATCGCCGATTTTGCCGGATCGCCGTTGGAAATTGTAATGAAGTATGGCAAAAGTTCGGGATAATCTGGGCTTTTCAGGATTGGGAAATACCGCTGGTTGGTAACAATAATTGTGGTGATTACTTCCGGCGGCAACATCAAGAATTCTTCGTCAAAGTTGCCGATAACTGCGTTCGGCCATTCTACTAAGTCGGTGACTTCTTCTAACAAATCTTCGGTGATGTCTGCATAACCGCTTTGTTTTGTCGCTGCGGCTTCTACTTGTGCTTTTATTTGGATTTTGCGTTGGGTGCGATCGACTTCCACGCAAGCAGCCCGCAGACACTCGACATAATCCTCGGCTTGCCGAATCGAGACTGGTTGCGGGTGCAGCACTCGATGTCCTTGGGAAATGCGATCGCTCTTAACTGTATCCGAACCGCTCACCAGGGCGATCGGCAGTACAGTATCATCTAACAGCGCTGCGATCGATCGAATTGGGCGCGGAAACTTCAAATCTCCGTCAGCCCACCGCATAAATCTTTTACCTTCTAACTTATTAATCCACTGCGGCACAAGTTCAGTCAAAATATCCGCTGTCATCCGCCCCGGAATCTGTTTGAGCACAAACACAAAATCGCCTTTATCGGTAGCGCGAACTTCCAAAGCATCAATTTCTACGCCTTGTTTTTTGGCAAAACCTTCGGCTGCTTTTGTCGGTTTCCCATCTTTAAAAGCCGAACTTGCGGGCGGCCCTTTTACGTCTTCTGTTCTGTCTAATTGCTTGATTGGCAATCCTTTGATCAGAACTGCCAAACGCCTTGGAGTAGCGTATACATTAATTGAGTCATTTGTCAAAGATTGTTCTGCGAGAGTTGCAGGTATGAGGTGCTGCCACTGCTGGGCGCTGCCTGCGACAAAAGATGCGGGCAATTCTTCGGTACCGAGTTCTAATAAAAAGTTAGGCATATAACAGAGTTAGGTGTTTTTGTCAATGGGCAATTAATCTGCCCGTTCGATCGTTACAAAAGTTATGGATCGGCAGTGAAAAAGAGCCTGGAATGGCGATCGCCGATCGCGCAATGGAACTATTTTACCGATACGCAAATCTAATTAGATCCAAAAAAGACTCAAATGATCAGCATACCACGTAAAATCGGGGTGAAAGACAATAGCTCAACAGCCCATGACCTTGGCGGAAAGACTAGCACAAGATTGGAAGTCTCGACTCGAACAAGATTGCCCGCAGGAGAGTTCTAGCACTCGCGAGAGTGTTGTCCGCTGGCTGTTGGGAGACAAGCCAGAAAGATTTGACACTCTTGCTCCGACTCAATTTAACGTCGCCTCCGGGGCGATCGACTTTTTATATCGAATTTTACAGCAGCGGTATCTGGGAGTAGCGCCAGAAAGAGCTTACCGCAACTTGATCGGGCGGCTGGGCGGTTTGGTGGTGCTCCGGCAAAAAATCCAAGCGTGGGTTTCCCTGAGTCGCGACAGACAGCGGAGTGCGGTGGAGGTACTGCAAGAAGTGATTCAGGAAATGCTGAATTCCGATCGCTACCTCCAGCAGCAAGTCGCCTGGATTGCCGAATGCACAACAGACAAACGCCTGCGAAATGCTTTGCTACTAGCGAGTACAGAAGAATACTGTTTGCGGCCAATTCGCAACCAACCGCTGCTGGTTTACCGCTTTGTCAACTACCTGCGGCGTTCCCAGCGGGGCGGGTTAACGCAAGTCCCGGCGGGAGATTGGGTGCGGTTGGTGTCGGAACAGATTCTACCCGACGATACAGAGGAACCGCTCAGCCTGCTCGACGCCCAGGCGATGTCCGAGTATCGAGAAAATCAAGCTTGGGAAGATCGGCAAGCTCAGCGGCAGATTGTCCAACAAGAATTTGAGAATTACTTGACGGCTGAAGTCGATCCGCTGGCTTCCCGCTGGCTGCGGCTTTACCTACAAGGCCGTTCCCAAGAGGCAATTGCTGAGGATTTGAACGTTCCAATCAAGCAAATTTACCGCTTGCGGGAAAAAGTAAGCTACCACGCAATCCGCGTTTTTGCGGTCAAACAAGCACCGGAATTAGTCGCTAGCTGGCTGGAAACTTCGCTCAAAGAACACAATTTGGGTTTGACTCCCGCCCAGTGGCAGCAATATTTACAAAACCTCACGCCGGTGCAGCGGCAGTTGGTCGAATCGCTGAAGGCAGGGAAAAGTGTAGAGGCGATCGCATCTGAATTAAAGTTAAAAACCAATCAAGTCATCGGCGAGTGGAGTAAACTCTATTTAGCCGCTCAATCCCTCCGTAACGACTAGATCGGCCATTGGTTGCGGGCAATTGCTAATTCTTAATTGACAGTAGGATTTTGCAGAATGCGTGCTACTAATCAATTCCCGAATAGCTACAGAGTCCTGCGATTTTTTTCCTGGAAAATTCGCCGATCGCCATTGGCGCGATCGACGAATTAGGTAAGATCGATCGGGATATCGCAGCCCGGCCTAAGGATATCTCGATCGTTAGCCTCGCCGCGAACTCTGTGGGGTAAAATATGAGCAGCGCGATCGATTTGTCAGGATTTTTTAACAAATCCTCAATTTAGCCGTTGCTCGCAAGTCATCGATTGTGGTGCAGATGCAATACTTGCGAATTAATGAGATCGTTCTGTCGTTGTCAGCCGCTCAATCGATCGCGATCGATCGAGTGTTCGCCATCAGCGCGCAAGTCATCATCTAACTGTAAATCTTTCAGTAGATATTGAAACGGCAACACAGAAGGGAAAAAATTCTGAGACTGAGGATTTTTATTTGATCGAAGCTTCCGGTTTTTAGACGAATGTCTCCGTCAGGGAAGTTGCAGCGTTTAATTATATCAATCAGGTTGTTGTGGCGCGATCGATCGTGCTTCCGACTAAAGAGCAGCTAATGGTACATACATCTTCAACAGACTTGGCGGCGACAATGGACATGGACTCCGATCGAATATTTCAACTAATCGACACAGTTGTCCCCTTTGAAGCTTGCCTTTATTATCAAGTTTTGCCTTTATCTCTAGAAGGCAATCTATTTAAATTGGGCGTAGTGGATGCTCAAGATGACTCCGCCTTGGACTACGTGCAGCGGATTTTAGCTTACATGAATTGCTCAGTCACAACCGAGCAAATTTCCTCGGAAACTCAACGCTCGATGCTCTCAGCTTACTTGCTCCACGGGAACCAAGTCAAAGAACCCAGCCCGACAAAAACCGCAGCAGCCCCAACACCAAAAAATCCCGCACCAGCAAATTCCGCATCCGAAGCAAAAACCCCGGTGTCTTTCCCCGAACCTTCCATTCCCGCTAGCGATCGGTTTCAAGCGACCTCCGCAGCAATCAAACCAGCAAGCGCTGAAGTTTACCCGACACCAGCAGAGGTGCCGGTTTTGGATGTCGAGGCATTGTACTTGTCAAGCCCCGTCGAAGTTTTGGCAACTTTGCCCGCGCCCCAACTGCTGCAAGAATTGCTCGGTAGAGTGCTGCTAGACGGTATCGGTAGGCTGTTTTTTGAGCGGCCCTCGCAAGGCCGCATTCTTTGGAGTCAAGACGGCGTTTTGAAATCGATCCTCGAAGGGATCGATCCTGTCCTGTTCCAAGAAGTCATCGACGAGTTGAAGCGGCTGACAGATATGCCTGTTTCGCCGGTGGAACATCCCAAACAAGTCGAAGTAGAACGCATCTATGGAAAAACTCATTTGCTGTTGCGCTTGCGAGTAATGGCTGTGGGCGGCAAGGAAGAAGCCACGCTGCAAGTATTGCGGGGAGCAGCTTTGAGGTTTTACCAGCAGCAGCAGTTGTCTAATTTGAGTCGGGATGCACTGCAACTGGCCCAAGAATTGCAGCGGAAAGTGAATCAAATTCGCGATCGAACTCGGCTTTCTCCTTTACCTTTGGAAGGTTTACCCGCTTTGGAACAAGTTGTCAGAAATGTTGACGGCCAACTTGAAGCTTTGATGCACGAACACAATCCCGACGGGTTCTAATTAGGAATAAATGGCGATTTTCGCGATCGGACTTGCGTACTTCTGAAACCCGGTTTCTTCCTATATTTCTGGTTCCTCTTCGCAAAACTCATAGAAACCGGGTTTCAGGCACCCATACGTCAGCCTTTAAAATTGCTGAGACCCTTGCTTTTATTGATTCTTCCTTCTTCCTTCTTCCTTCTTCCTTCTTCCTTCTGCTAGATTAGCCGTGTTCAAAAATCTTATCGTACTGCAACAAATCCAAAGTTACAAAAACAGGCAAACACTGAAAACATTGCTGTGCAACTTCCCAGCGTTCCTCTCGCTGCAACATAGCCGTCAACTTTTGTTTAGCGCTCAGCAAATAGCGGACATCGTTCGCGGCGTAGTTAAGTTGGTCATCTGAAAGATGCTGAGAATTTCCCCAATCCGAACTTTGAGAAGTCTTGTTGAGTTCTACTTTTTCCAACTCTTGGATTAACTCTTTAAGTCCGTGTCTGTTAGTGTAAGTTCTGGCTAGCTTGCTGGCTATTTTCGTGCAAAAAACAGGTGCAATGTCAATACTTAAATTGTAGCGCATTGTTGCCATATCGAAGCGGGCAAAGTGAAATACTTTCTCAATATTCGGGACTTCCATGAGCTTTTTCAAATTTGGTGCCGCAGTCTGGCCTTTCGCAATCCGCACCACCGCCACTTTACCTTCAGGATCGCACAACTGCACCAAACACAAGCGATCGCGCCACGGTAGCAAACCCATTGTTTCTGTATCAACCGCGATCGCCTCCGCAGTCAAATAATAAGATAACAGAGCATCGGAAATATCGCCATCGCACACTTGAAAATCTGGAAATTCCATTATTTAGATTTTAGATTAACATTGACTAGATTTTAGATTAACATTGACAGTTGTCAACTGTTTGCTGTCCCAGGTCAACCTGTATGCTGTCAACTGTCAACTGTCAACTGTCAACTGTCAACTATCTACTGCGGACAAAAAGCTGAGTAAAATAATACTCCCCTTTAGCATTTTTCGCAATCCCAATACCAGTCAAATTAAATTGACTCTCGATATTCTTGCGGTGGCCATCACTTTTAATCCAACCATCAACAGCATTGCGTACCGGATCGTTGTAGCCCATGTTGTAAGCGACATTTTCAGCCACACTTTGATAGGGAACAGTAATTGCTTTCGCCCGCCCCTCAAATCCATCGTGACTAAATTTAACTTTCCCACTCGCCATATTTTCGCTGTGAATTCTGGCAATCTGACTAATTCGCGGATCGACAGTCAACGGCGGCAACTTTTTAGAGGCTCGATATTGATTGATCTGTTGATTAACAGCTTTTTCTAAGTCAGCCAGCGAACTCGTCAAAGCAACATTAGTATTCATGGAATCTTGTGGGAGCGATCGCGCAGAAATGGACTGACCACAATTAGGCAGAATTGTCAACAATCCTAAAGAAATCAAAACCAAAGCTTTGGACATGAACTTGAATGACAAATAAAGTTAATTGTTACCGATTCCTACAGAGCGATCGCCCAAAATTCCGCTAAACTAGATTCAGAACCTTCGCCACAGTGTTCACGTCTTTGTCACCGCGTCCCGAACAGTTAAGCACAATGCGCGGACTCCCCGTTAATTGCGGGCACAGAGTCTCCAAATAGGCGATCGCGTGAGCAGTTTCCAAAGCCGGAATAATCCCCTCCAACTGCGAAAGGCGCTGAAAAGCATCCAAAGCTTGCTGATCGGTGACACTGTAATATTCAGCCCGTCCCGCATCCTTCAAATAACTGTGTTCCGGCCCCACGCCCGGATAATCCAAACCAGCACTAATCGAATGTGGCTCAATCACTTGACCTTCATTATCTTGCAACAAATAACTCATCGCCCCGTGCAGAACACCCACAGTTCCCTTAGTCAAAGTAGCAGCGTGTTTGTCCGTATCCACACCTTCGCCCGCCGCTTCAATACCGATCAATCTAATAGTTTCTTCCCCGACAAACTCGTGGAAAAGACCCATTGCATTAGAACCGCCACCGACGCAAGCTAATAAAATATCCGGCAAACCACCCCACTTTTCCTGACACTGAGCGCGGGTTTCTTCACCGATAATTGCATGGAAATCGCGCACCATCATCGGGTAAGGATGCGGCCCCGCTACGGAACCGAGAATGTAATGAGTAGTTTCAACATTTGTCACCCAATCGCGAATCGCTTCGGAAGTCGCATCTTTCAGCGTTCCCGTACCAGCGGCCACGGGTCGCACTTCGGCACCCATCAAGCGCATTCTAAACACATTTAAAGCCTGTCTTTCCATGTCCTGAACGCCCATGTAGACAACGCAGTCCAAACCGAAACGAGCGCAAACTGTGGCAGTAGCAACACCGTGTTGACCAGCACCAGTTTCAGCAATTACCCGCTGTTTCCCCATGCGTTTTGCTAACAATGCTTGAGCTAAAGCGTTGTTAATTTTGTGAGCTCCAGTATGGTTTAAATCTTCGCGTTTGAGATAAATTTGCGGGCCAGTTCCGTCTGCTTTAGCGTAGTGATCTGTGAGGCGTTCGGCAAAATACAAAGGGCTGGGGCGGCCGACATAATCTTTGAGCAATCCTTGGAGTTGCTCTTGAAATTCCGGATCTTTTCGGTATTTGTGAAAAGCTGCTTCTAGCTCGAATAAAGCCGGCATCAGGGTTTCTGGCACATATTTACCGCCGAATTTGCCGAATCTGCCGAGGGAGTCGGGGCGTTGGGCGGTGGTTTCTGTGGTGAGGCGCAGGGGGGTGACAGTCATAGGATTTTAGATTTTAGATTTTAGATTTTTAGATTCGCAGGTAAGCTAGAGGCTGGCGTGTCGATCGCACCAAAGTCGATCGTACCAAAGTCGATCGCGCACGATGAGCCGATCGAACAAATTTCATTATAATTCCTTCAACCCTTGACTCGTCAAAAAACAGAGACAAGCCCCCGAAAATCGTCGCGGAGAACCAAAAATTTTAGACTTGAAACTAAATTTCAAGCTTCCAGATTCATCTATGGAGTAGATCTCAAATCTCCAATCGACTGACGGGCTAATACAATAAGTAGAAGATGAGAGCGCATTCATAGCGATCGCAACCTTACCCCAATCCGCTCAAACTAGAAATACCCGTAAAAAAATTTCAGGGATTATAACATATGGCAGCATCCAAACGCCAAGATTCAGACAACAAAACAACCGACGGCAAACGCATAGTTTACTCCGAGTTTGGCAACACTGACAACTCAGCCGCCATGCAACGCGGCACCCCAGAAGTTGCCCCAAATCAACAAAATCTCAAAGTAGAAGCATCCCGAAAAGGACGCGGCGGCAAAACAGTTACAGTCATCAGCGGATTTCAGGGAAAACCTGAAATTTTAGCAGATTTAGCCAAGCAGCTAAAAGCCCAATGTGGCACAGGTGGTACAGTTAAAGACAACGAAATTGAAATTCAAGGCGAACACAAACAAAAGATTGCCGAAATCCTCAAAAAAATGGGCTACAAAGCTAAGATTAGCGGAGGCTAATTAGTCAGCAGTCAGTAGTCAGCAGTCAGTAGTCAATGGTCAGTTGTTAATTACCAATTACCAATTACCATGTCTTAATTTGTAATCAGGTTAAATTAGTTTAAAGCCGGAACCCCTAAAGGCGAGAAATTAAAATCAGACTATTCATTACTCCAATCCTCTTCCTTCTTGGTAGAGGTCGCCATCAACTGTCAACTGTCAACTGTCAACTGAACTTCATGTACACTCGACCCTTAGCCCGTTTAATCGAACAATTGCAGCGCTTACCAGGAGTCGGGCCAAAAACAGCACAGCGACTCGCTTTGCATATTTTAAAGCGACCCGAAGAAGACGTGCAAGCCCTAGCTCAATCTATGATTGATGCCAAAAAACAAGTGGGTTTTTGTAAGGTATGCTTTCACTTATCCGCTGAACCTGTTTGCGACATCTGCCGCAACACAAACCGCGACAGTTCTACCATTTGTGTAGTGTCAGAATCCCGCGACGTAATCGCCCTAGAAAAAACCAGGGAATACATCGGTAAATATCACGTTGTTGGCGGTGTTATCTCGCCGATGGATGGAATTGGCCCGGAACAATTGAACATTCAACCGTTAGTGCGCCGCGTCAGCCAGCAAAAAATTAGTGAAGTAATTATTGCGATTAGTCCTAGCGTGGAAGGCGAAACTACTACTCTTTATATCGGTCATTTATTGAAACCTTTTACCAAGGTTACTCGGATAGCTTTTGGTTTGCCGATGGGGGGAGATTTGGAATATGCGGATGAGGTAACTTTGGCTCGCGCTTTGGAAGGAAGGAGGGAATTGGATTAGTTTAAAACGGGCAATCGCTGAGTTGAAAAGTTAGAGAAACGAACCGCGAAGACGCAAAGGACACGAAGGAAGATGGGAGAGAAGGAAGTGCGATCGCTTTATTCAGGTTCGCAATCGCAAGTTTGCAAAAAAGGTTAAACTAAGCAAAGTTACTGACAGTGAAAAAATATGACCAAATTCGATCGCCCTTTAAGCTACCCCACAACCCGCAAAATCGACCAAACAGACGATTACCACGGCGTCCAAGTATCCGACCCCTACAGGTGGCTGGAAGACCCCGACTCAGAGGAAACCCAAGCCTGGGTGGAAGCTCAAAACCAAGTCACCTTCGGCTACCTCAGCCAAATTCCGGCGCGGGAAAAGATTAAACAGCGACTGACTAAACTCTGGGATTACGAGAAATACGGCATACCTTTCAAAGAGGGCGATCGCTATTTCTACTACAAAAATGACGGTCTGCAAAATCAATCCGTACTCTATACTTTACCATCTCTCGACGGCGAACCAAAAGTATTACTTGACCCTAACACTTTTTCGGAAGATGGAACCGTCGCTCTCGGTGGCATAGCTATCACTGAAGACGGCAAACTCATGGCCTACGGTTTGTCAACTTCTGGCTCCGATTGGCAAGAATGGAAAGTTCGCAATGTCGAAACAGGGGAAGATTTATCAGACCATTTAAAGTGGCTTAAATTCTCAGGAGCATCCTGGACTCAAGACGGTAAAGGTTTTTTTTACAGCCGCTACGATGAACCAAACGAAAAAACTAAACACGAAGACGTTAACTATTATCAAAAGCTATTCTACCACAAGCTCGGCACTCCGCAATCTGAAGATGTATTAATTTGCGATCGCCCTGACGAAAAAGAATGGGGATTTAGCGGTGGTGTTACGGAAGACGGCAAGTATTTGATTATATCAGTTTGGCTCGGCACTAACCCGCAAAACCTAATTTTTTACAAGGATTTAACCGCACCGGAATCAAGCATTGTCGAACTCATTAACAAATTCGAGGCTGAGTACAGTTTCATTGATAACGAAGGCTCATTGTTCTGGTTTCAAACGGACTTGAATGCACCGCTGGGCCGCGTAATTGCGATCGACACCAACAACCCACCACCATCATCCCTCGCTGGCGCTGACAGTCAAGGTCAATTCACAGAAATTATCCCGGAAGCAGCCGAAACCCTCGCAGGCATTGGCATCCTCAATAATCAATTTATTGCTTCCTACCTGAAAGATGCCTACACTCAGATTAAAATTTTCAACTTAGACGGCTCTTTTGTGCGAGATGTTGCTTTACCGGGAATCGGTTCGGCGGGAGGATTCGGCGGCAAGCGGCAGGACACGGAAAGCTTTTATGCTTACACCAGCTTCACGACTCCGAATACAATCTATCGCTACAATATGCTGACGGATGAAAGTACGATTTATCGGCAGCCAAAGGTTGATTTCAATCCAGAGGATTACGAGACAAAACAAGTATTTTATCCCAGCAAAGACGGTACGCAAGTACCGATGTTTATCACGCACAAAAAAGGCTTGCAGCTAGATGGTAACAACCCCACTTATCTGTACGGTTATGGTGGTTTTAGTATCTCGCTGACTCCAAGTTTTTCTCTTAGCAGGGTGGTGTGGTTGGAGATGGGCGGAGTTTATGTGACAGCCTGTTTGCGCGGTGGCGGCGAGTACGGCGAATCCTGGCACCAAGCTGGCACTAAGTTGAACAAGCAAAATGTGTTTGATGACTTTATCAGCGCTGCTGAATGGTTGATCGACAATAAGTATACCAAACCGGCTAAATTGGCGATCGCAGGTGGTAGCAATGGCGGTTTATTGGTGGGGGCTTGCATGACTCAGCGGCCGGAATTGTTCGGCGCAGCGTTGCCGGCTGTCGGTGTCCTGGATATGTTGCGCTTCCACAAATTTACCATTGGTCATGCCTGGGTTCCTGAATATGGTTCGGCGGAAAATCCCGCAGAATTTCCCACCATTCACGGCTATTCTCCGCTGCACAATCTGAAAGCGGGAACGGCTTATCCGGCGACAATGATTACAACTGCGGATCATGACGACAGAGTGGTTCCGGCGCACAGTTTTAAGTTTGCTTCGGCTTTGCAAGCAACTCACGTGGGAGAAAAGCCAGTGTTAATTCGGATCGAAACTAAAGCGGGACATGGGGGTGGCAAACCTACCGCTAAAGTTATTGAAGAATTGGCAGATGAATGGGCTTTTTTGGTGCGCGAACTCGATATTAACGTTTAACTAGCGCGGGATTGGGGGTGAATGTATCTGCGTTGCATCTGCGTTGATCTGGCTTAAATCTGCGGTTGACGCATTCATCAAAGATTTATGCAATTATTCGTCTAATTTTTGCCCCCAATCCTGCGATATTTCACCGCTGTTCGCAGCAGAAACCAGCTATCACATAACATAAATCAAGAAAAATTGTCAACCCCACAAATCATGATTTTTCTTAATATTAATTTTTGTATGTTTTAGCGGTCATTCTGACATTTTTTTTGAGAATGCTTTTTTCAGTTAGTTTAGCGGCAATGTCAAGCTGGAAACAGGAGTAAATCGAATCTAAAATTAAAAACTTTCCAATTCTCAAAAACATATTTTTCAGTGGATTTACGGTAAAGCCTCGGTAACAAGTAATACTTTTGTCCGCACTAAGTACGCTCGCGTCACCTACATTACTGCCTTTTTTAGCCATGCGTAAGTAATATTCAATCCGGGTTAAGAACCCCCTTTTATAAAACTTAATGCTTGAAACCGATCTTGCATAAACCGGGGTTCGAGTCCAGAGAGACTAAAAAATAAAAGGGGTATTCAAGCCGGATTTTGTATGGCGGGCGATCGCGCTTTCAATTTTATGGCACTGTCTACGCTCAAAAAAACAAGACTTAACTATAGCTGTAAAATCCTGAAAACCTTTCCACATCAAAGCTTTGTGTTGAGTAGTCATTAGGCGCTAGCTTCGGTGCCATAGCATTCCCCGTCCAATTTGGTCTAAAAATTTAAACTCAACAAAACACACGTAAGTATTGATTTTTTGGTTTAATAAAATTTATTAAGAATTTATATTTTGTTGTTGATCGATTTTTTTTAAAGGGGTAGGTTAGAACGGATAAGTAAATCAACGGATCATGAAAATGATCCCCAAAATGTCGCATATGTCAGCCGTCAAAATACCCAAATCTAAAAATATGGTCACTAAAAACAACTTTTTTTTTGCAGGAACCAGCTCTCAAGCAGAGCCTGAAGCCAAAAAATCTCTAGTGGTGGTTGACTCCAGAGTAGAAAACTACCGGCAATTGATCGGTGGGATCAAAGCAGGAACGGAAGTATTTGTACTCAGTCAAACCAGGGAGGCGATCGACCAAATCACCGAAATTGTGCGTCAGCGCCACAACATCAACAGCCTACACATAGTTTCTCACGGCCGAGAAGCAGCAATCGCGATCGGCTCTACAGAACTGAATATTGATAACTTAGAAACCTACAGCAGTCAATTGCAGCAGTGGGGAAAAGCCTTTAACGAGCAAGGCAATATTTTGATTTACGGCTGTAACGTAGCCGCCGGTGAATCCGGGATTAAATTCATACAAAAGCTCAGTGAATTAACGGGAGCCAATATTGCCGCTTCCCAGCACCTAACTGGGAGTGCAGCAATAGGTGGCGACTGGGAATTAGAAATTACTACAGGACAAATCAATACCGAACTAGCATTTGAAAAAGAAGTCCTAGAAAACTACACATCTGTCCTGGCAACTTTAGTTAGCGAAACCTTTCAAGGTTCAACAGCACTAGGGCCTTGGATTTATAATCCCGACGGTTCACCTCCTCCTGGCTTAACCGCAGGCCCCGGCCCCGGCATTATTCCCGGTGCAGTGGGAGGGCCATTCGATCCAGCAGGCAGTGGCGCTTTGAGATTAACATCAAACGCGGAGAACCAAGCAAATTATGTCATCTACAACAGCCCCATCTCTTCAACTGACGGGCTAAAAGTTACCTTTGATTTATTTGCCTATAACGGCAATACTGGTGCTGATGGCATTAGTTTTTTCCTAATTAACGGAACAGCTACGCCAGCATCGGCGGGAGGCTTCGGCGGCTCTCTCGGCTATGCTCCCAACACCACTCGCGGTCAAGCCGGGATTGTAGGAGGTTATTTAGGTGTCGGATTAGACGAGTATGGCAATTTTTCCAATTCCGATGAAGGACGTACTGGCAACGCCACGCCCAACCCTCCCAACGATCGACCTGATTCAATCACAATTAGAGGCAGCGCAGCCACAAACTATAACTTTTTAACTACCGCTCCCGTTCCTGGTGGCATAGATCAGAATTTGGCAACCACTCGCACTACTGCCAATGTAAAAAAAACAGTCCAAATTACATTACTACCAGGTTCAAGCAGTCTTTCAGTTGCTATAGATACTGACGGCAACGGTGTATTTGATACGGGCGTAACTTTGATCGACATACCCGATCTAATGGCGGTAAACGGAACAATACCACCTACTTTCAAATTTGGTTTTGCTAGTTCGACTGGCTTGTATACAAACATTCACGAGATTGCTAATCTCGCTGTCGAAACTATCAACCCTCCTGCACTTTCAGCCGACATTTCGGTGCTTAAAACAGGCCCCGCGTTCGTCGCTCCCGGTGGCAACATTACCTACACAATTACCACCAGCAATGCTGCTGGTGGATCCGCTGCCGCAGACGTTCTGATTCAAGATCAACTGCCCGCAAACTTAGATTTCGTTAGTGCTAACGACCCTAATGGCAATGGTGTGTACAACACTTTAACGCGGACTGTCATCTGGCCGTCGATTCCCAGTCTGGCTAGCGGTGCTAGTGAACTCCGCAGCATAACCGCAACTGTCACCGGGCCGATCGGCACTACCATAACCAACACCGCCTTTAGCAACTCCAGCACCTACGACCCCAACCCAGCTAACAACAACGGTACTTCCATAACATCTCAAGTCCCAACTACAGTTGCTCTAGCCGATGTCGGTACGACAAAAAACGGGCCAGTGGCGGAGACTGTTGGCAATATAGTTACTTACACAATTTCCACAGTCAACATCGGGCCGAGCATAGCGACTAACGTCACTGTCACCGACACCATCATTCCCGGTTTAACAGGAGTCATCGCCTCCAACGGTGGCATCTACAATAGCGTTACGGGTATTGTCACCTTCCCTCCTATGAACTTAGGCATCGGTGCGGCCAATGCTCTAGACAACACAGTCAGCTTCATCGCACCCGCAGGCACCAGCGTCAGCAACAAGGCTAGCAGCAGCTCAGCTACCCCAGACCCCAATCCGACTGACAACGACGGTAGTGCTCCGGGTGCTAATTTCACCACGACTCTGACACCCGCCAACCAACCGCCAGTTGCCAACCCTACCACTGGGTCGGTTCTTCCTGGAAATAC